>JAJZGI010000026.1 GCA_021798575.1 Pseudomonadota bacterium
GCCTCGGTGCCTGGACCGGGTATTATGGCAAACCCGGCCCCGCCACACTCTCACGCGGTCTCCGGCGCTATCACGAAATCAAATACGGCGCGCGAATAGCAGCCGGAATTGTGTGAATCGGATAGCCTGCGGATAAGGGGATTGATAAGTAGAATTTTCTCGGCATCTTGCACGAGGAGATTTGCATGAAAACATCGAGATATAGTGACCCCCAAATCCTTGCGATATTGCGCCAGGCTGAGGGCGGAGTGCCGGTTGCTGAGCTGTGCCGTGAGCACGGCATGAGCGATGCCTCATTTTACAAGTGGCGCGCCAAATATGGTGGGATGGATGCCTCGATGGTGTCGCAGATGAAGGCGATTGAGGACGAGAATCGGCGTCACCACGGGATGGTTTCGCCTTCCCAGCGCGTGAACGTGCCAGTCGGTCCATCCGGGCCGAGTAGCGCCACGCGCACCGCTTCGCGCGCGCCGTCCTCCACGGTCTCCGTGCCGGAATATCCGTTGAGGTTGGTCTTGGTGTAGCCTGGGGAGACCGCATTGACCCTGATCCCCTCTGGCTCCAGTTCAATCGCCATGGCCAGCGTCAGGGCGTTGAGCGCGGTCTTGGACGCCGAGTAGACGGGGCCGAAGATTCCGCGATAGGCGAACGCCGGGTCTGAGTTGGTGCTCAGCGACCCGACGCCGCTCGACACATTGACGATGCGCGAGCCCGGCGTGGCACGCAGGAGCGGCAGCATTGCCTGGTAGACCGCGAGGACGCCGAAGACGTTGGTGTCCCATACCGCGCGCATCTCATCGAGGGACACGACGCTCGGGCGGGTCGTCTTTGAATGGTCCGCGATGGCCTGGCCGGGCAGCCTGCTCGTGTTCGAGATCGCCGCGTTCTGGATCAGCACATCCAGGCGGCCGAAGTCGCTCCGAATCCGCGCCGCCGCCGCGTCTATCGACGCCTGGTCCGTCACGTCGAGCTGGAGCGCTTGGGCGTCCGCGCCAACCTCCCTGACCGCGGCCTCGCCGCGCTCGAAATCGCGAGACCCAACCAGCACCGTGAAGCCGTGCGCTTTGAGGTCCTTGGCGATCTGAAGGCCGATGCCTTGATTGGCCCCGGTGACCAGGGCGATGGGTTTGTCCTGCATGATAACCTCCTTGGATCTCACGTTGCGTTGAAACCTTCGCCTGGCTTCGCTACATACCCAGACGGATCAATGTTCCGTATTAATATGGATCATTGTTCCGTTTTGCAAGGGGAGACATGGTGGTCGACCGACCAGAAGATCATGCTGTCAGAGCGCAAGCGCCGGGCCGGCCGGAGCGTCGGGTGCGCGCCGACGCTCAGCGCAGCCTCGACGCTCTGATTCTTGCGGCCAAAGAGGTCTTTGCAACCTCGGGTGTCGATGCGCCGGTGCGGGAGATCGCGGATAAGGCCGGCGTTGGCCTTGGCTCCCTCTACCGGCATTTTCCGCAGCGCGCCGATCTGATCGCCGCCGTCTTCCGCCGTGAAATTGACGCTTGCGCCGACATTGCGCCCGTACTTGCAGAGTCATATGCGCCGCTCGACGCTTTGGCGCACTGGATGCAGCGATACACTGCGTTTGTAGGAACCAAGCGGGGGCTTGCCCAAGCTCTGCATTCGGGCGATCCAGCGTTCGACAATTTGCCAAGCTACTTCGACCGGAGACTCCGGCCGGCTCTCCGTGCACTGCTCGATGCAGCGGTCACCGTCGGCGAGGTGCGCGCAGATGTCGATGCCGATGAGCTTCTCGGAGCTGTGACGAGCCTGTGCATGTCGGCTCACAACGGCGGTCCCGGCCGCGCGGAACGCATGGTCGCTCTTCTCGTCGATGGACTTCGCTATGGCGCGAGCCGGTCAGCCAAAGCGCCTGCCTGGAGCGCGATAGGTTGAGGTTGGCGCACGAGCATCAACCTCAGCGCGCTCTAACTCTTTGCTTGGAGGCTGATTTACGATTTCGATTTCCTTGCAAAACGCGTCAACCTCAAACGATCAGGCTCTAAGGTAGTGTCTCAGTTTGAAATTCTCTGTTTATAGACGGTTGGGCGAACCGGCTTGGCGGCCCGTGCGTCAATTAGTGTCACCACGTCTTCCATGGTCCAAAGCGTGGCGCTGACCTTGGCAGCCATCGCAGGGGAACATTTTAGCGTCTTGTGCATCCGCGCGAAATTATACCAAGTGGTGTAGAGCGCAACCATATGCATATGGTTCTCGACCTTTTTACTGAACCCGTTCGTTAACCGGGTAAACCGGCGCATGGACATGCGCATGGTAAGGTTCTGGCGTTCCACATAGCTGGTCGAAATATGTGCCTTGTTAGGCTTGCCCTCAATCGTGTTTTTTTAATGCCGGTGCATTCAGCCGGGCTATATCGGCCAGTCGGTGAAGGCGTAGGGCCATAGAGCTTCACAAGCTGGGCGTAGTCGATGTCTGAACCAAACGCGCCGTCTACGGCTTCCAGATAGGCTTTCAAACCGTCCGTGGTGAGTTGCACCCGATTAGCCAAGCGGCTTGCCACATCCTCCATGAACTCGTTCGCATAGCCCGCATCGCGTCCGCCGATCAGGTAAGACACGATCAGCTTGCTATCGGCGTCCAGGGCGGTCCAGGTCCATACGTCGCCAGCCTCTTCCGGTGCAGCTTTGGCCGTGGCGACGTTCTTTTGCTTGGCATAGCAGAAGGACCAAATTTCATCGGCCTGAATGCGCTTGGAAGCCACGTTCCGCACCGTGCGGTCGTGATGGTCGGCGCAGGCTTTCCCAGCGTCCACAAGCAGCCCCGACACCGTGTTGATGCTCACATCTACCACGCGGGAGATCGACCGCATGGAGGAGCCTTCCACCAGCATGGAGAGGATTTGGACGCGCTTGGCGAGCGGGAGCTTGTTCATAGTTTTTTCATACTGAATTTTTATTATAATTGCAAGCATAATATCAAGTAATATGAAATATTGACTAACTAAGCACATTACTTTATAAAGTAATGATCTTACTTGGAGATTTTTATGGCTAAGATGACGGACGAAGACTGGGTGTCTTTGGGATTTGAGGCTGGTCAATTATTCAGCCCTGCTGCTCCAATAGATGAAAAAGACCTATTTGCGGGTCGTCGGGTTCAGATCGCCAAAATGCTCGAAGCCGTTAGCGAGAAGGGTAAGCACGCAGTCCTTTTTGGGGAACGTGGCGTAGGTAAAACATCACTTGGTCGTGTATTTCATGCGATGTTTCCTAAGACACTTCGACATATCCTTGCCGCAAGGGAGCAGGTTGATCCATCGGACGACTTTTCTTCCATTTGGCGAAAGGTTTTTAAGGATTTGCGCGTAAGATCAATTACAGCAAGTGAGGAATCTCCCCACGAACCTTTGGCAAACGACTACCCTGGGCAGATCATGCCAGATGATATTCGGAGAGAATTTCAGGATATTTTCGGCCCAAATGACTTGCCAATTATTATAATTGACGAATTTGATAAGGCTCGCGAATCTGCGGACAAAAAAATTCACGAGACGATGGCCAACACAATTAAACACTTATCAGACTACGCCATTAATGCGACAATTATCATTGTCGGTGTTGCTGACGATGTAAACGATCTTATAGGTGAACATCCATCTATTAGCCGATGCCTTGAACAAATACCGATGCCCCGAATGACTAAAGATGAACTCCGAGAAGTTATAGACAAGCGCCTTCCTCGGTTGGGAATGAAAATGGATGGAGATGCTTACTGGAAGATAATAGAATTATCTCGGGGTTTACCTTCATATGTTCATTTGCTGGGTCTCTACTCCTCGCAGGCGGCAATTAAGCGAAAAAGCCTAATGATTGTAGAGAGTGATGTCGATACGGCAATTCAACGGGCATTAGAAAAATCACAAGAATCTACGCAAGCAGATTATAACGCGGCTATCCATAGCAATCGATCCGACAATTTATATCGGCACGTCCTGCTCGCTTGTGCGCTTGCAAAAACCGATGAACGCGGACAGTTTAGCCCAAATTCGGTTGTGGAACCTCTCTCCAGCATACTCCAGAGGCCCGTTAAGATAGACGCATTCCAGCAACACTTAGAAAAATTCATTAAAGAGGACCGTGGATCAGTCTTAATTCGGCGCGGTAAAGAGCGGGCGTATAAGTTTCGCTTTCGCGACCCAATGATGCAACCGTATGTCATCATGCGCGGGATTGATGAGAAGCTAATTCCTACGTCTTATCTTTCTGTTTTGTCTTTTCCTGCACAGACTGAACTTGACCTTCCCAGCGTGTCTTAGCCGCATTACGAGCTATGTCACGTCTGCGCTCGCTGCTTAGGCTGACGGCACGTGCGGCGCCACCCAACTTACCCAGGGCGGCGGCAGCACTGGCAGGGATGGTTGTTTCCTCTTCCTCCCCCGTCGCGATCCGCATGACCTTCACGGCGTTGCTGATCACGTCGGCAGGGCGCTTCTCGCCTTTGGGTCCTTTAGGCATGATAATCTCCTATGCTTTACGGTAAGCATAAGGCTTGGGGGGTGGAATAGCCAGTTTCAACCCATCTCATTCTTGGGATATTCAAACTGAGACACTACCGGCTCTAAGGGATGCTTGACAACCTATGGTTGATCTGCTGACGTCGAACCAGTTCAACAGGTTTGTATCATGCGGCTCCAGAATATTTGCAGGGTGTTGGTTATATCTTGCGCCGTGCTGTCTGGCCAGAGTGCGGCCCGGGCAGTGCCGTTCACGGGCGCTTTCTGGGGCCAGGGGGAGGGTTGCTGGGGCGGGCTGTTCGTCCGCGACAAAACCATCCAATGGGACGCCGACCATTTCACCTGCAACCGGACCACCTACACGATCATCGTCAAGGACATCCACCACCCGTTCCGGAATTATGATCATATTGTTTTCCGACTCAATCACGCGAGCAACGGCTGCGATTATCCCTATATCGCGCTGTATTATCACCAGCCGCCGGGCGAAGCCGCAAGAAACGCGAGCATGCCCGAGATTGGCCGCGAATACTACGACTGGTCTCTGGCCGCCTTCGCCACCGATGCGCAATATCGGGCGTTTCCCTATAAAGACTTTTTGAACCAAACCTTTAATGCATACGCAAGCAATATTTTCGTGTGCAACCTTCCCTTCCAGGAGAAACCATTTCCTCTTGGCAGACCGTTTTGGGGGCCGTGATCTTTTCTTTGTGCTACCCATTGCCCATCCCTGCATGTTAGTATAAGTAACACTTTTACTGTGCAGGATGTCCCATGCCCCAATCACCAGCCGATCTTATGGTTCCAGCCTATCCAACCCAACCCGGGGCCAACTGGCGAATGAAGGGTTTAGCAGGCGCGCTTCAAGCAGATGTGCGCGCCGCAGAGAAGGCGCCCAACCCGGCCCGCGCGCTCTCATGGAATGCGCACGACCAGGACACACAAAATATCGTATCGCAGTATAATGATTATCTGCGCAGCACCCCTGGCTATCAGTCGCTTGACTGGCAGTTGATAAAGGCGATGTTGTGGGTGGAGACAAGCCCGACGGCGCCGGATGATCAGTGGGATACAGCGCCGATGCAGTCAGCCAATAAAGGCGATGTGGGCTGGCGTGACATGATGAATAATGCGAACAGAATGAGCCTCATCGTGCCGCCAAATTTACGCAGCGCGGTTGCCTTCCCCAATTTAAGAGCAACCGACAATATAGCTGCCGGTGTGGCCTATCTGCTCTACCGCGCAGCCACATTCGGTCCGCAAACACAACTGGACAAAAATAATATCAAGAGTGTCGTTGTTAGCCGTGGTGACAGCCTATACAGCATCGCCCGCAAAGTGGGGACAACCGAACAGATCTTGCGGGATATGAACTCCCATGCACCGCTCTACCCGCTCAAAGTCGGCATCAAACTAAATTATGTCCCTGCGAATACCGTAACAATTATCATCGGGTGGCAGTCAATCAACCCACAAAGCACCTACCGTCTCTACAATGCCAATGGCCTCGGCGCCTATGGTGACGAAGTTCAATTCTTATACGATCTGATCCGCAAAAATAAAATCCTCAACTAACGGACAACGTCACATTTTTCCCTTGACTTCCCAGCCAAGTGTCATTATATATAACAACATGTCTGGCCACACCATCTCCCAGCGCCTCATCCGCATCGTGGGAAATCTCACGCAGTGCCTTAACCTCCATGCGCCGCGCGTCGCTATGCCACCCTCGCTGTGCCAGTCCATCACCCACCGCTTGACCCGCCTGATGGACCGCCTGCGTGTCCTCATGGCGCGCGGCCCCATGCCCATCCGCCCGGCGCGCGCCACGCCGCGCAACCCGCCCGCGAACCCAAAACCCGACACCACCGAACTCCACCCACCCACCAACTTCGGCTGGCTCTCGGCGATGTTCCCGGATACCGATATCAGGGCCATGCGCAGCCATCTGGTCTACCTGCTGGCCGAGCCCGAGACGCAATCCCTCATCACGAGCCACCCGATGCTGGCGCGCAGCCTCCGCCCGCTGTGTCACATGCTGGGCATCAAGCCGCCCGCCTGCCTAAAGCTCCCCTCAAGGCCACGCACCAAACGCGCGCCATCCCCCACGCCACCACGGCCAAAACCACCCAAAACCCCGCGCCGAATCTGGCGCCCGGCCCCGCCCGTCGTCATGACTCCACTCCAGGCGCAATACGCCGCCCACCGCTTCCTCAACCCGCGCGATTTTTTGCCCTGATCGCCGCTGCCGCTTTTGCACGGCCATATTATTACGATATCGTAATAAAATACCGCCGCCAAAGCCTCACCAGGCCAGCGAGTCGAGCACCGCGACCATCGGCAGACCCTGCGCATCCGCACCCCGCGCATCGATGCCCGAGAGCACCCAGCAGGCATCGATGCCCGCGGCTTTGGCGCCCGCGATATCCGTGCGCAGCGAATCCCCCACCGCCACCGTGCGGGCCCTGTCCGTGCCCAGCAGCGCCAGGGTCGGCGCATAGATGGCGGGGTCCGGCTTGCCGCGCGCGATCACCACGCCGCCACGCGCCTGATAGATGCGCGCCAGATACCCGGCGCAGAGAATACGCTGGCCATCGCGGATCACTTCCAGGTCCGGATTGGCGCAGACCATGGGCAGGCCGGCGCGCAGCGCGGCCTCCAGCACCGGAAGGTACGGCTCGGCCCGTTGCGCGCCCAGCACATCATCCGGCCCGGTGTTCAACAAAAATTCCGCCTGGGCGGGGTGATCCATCTGCGCCAGTTCAAGCCCCATGAACACGTCCCGGTCGCGCGGCGGGCCAAGATGGTAGAAGCGCCGCCCGAGGGTAGAGAATTCCCCCAAACGGTCACGCAGCTGCGCGTGCACAGCCTCCCCGCTGGACATGATGGCGGTGTACAACTCCGCGCCGATGCCCATGGCGGCGAGCGCCCGGGCAACCGTGGCGGCGCGGCGCGGCGCGTTGGAGAGAAACACCACCGGCTTGCCCGCATCGCGCAGCCGGGCCAGCGTCTCCGCCACCCCCGGATATGGCCGCACGCCATCATGCACGACCCCCCACAGATCCAGAATAAAACCCTCATAACGCGCGGCCAGCGCGCCGAAACCGCTCATGCCACCCCGGCACCTACCGCCTGCGCCACATTGGCAAAACCACGCGCGCGCAGCAGGCCCGCCAGGCCGGATTTAAGCCGCGGGAGCAGCGCCGGGCCATGATAGGCAAAGCTGGTATAGAGCTGCACGAGGCTTGCCCCGGCGAGGATTTTCTCCAGCGCGTCCTGCGCGGTGAAGATACCACCGACCCCGATGAGCATGAGCCGCCCGCCCGCCAGCCCGCGCACGCGCGCCAGCATCGCGGTGGAAGGTGCAAACAATGGCCTGCCGGAAAGTCCGCCAGCCTGGTCGGATTGCGCGCCACGCAGGGATTCCGGCCGGGCCAGCGTGGTGTTGGCGATGACAAGCCCGGCGATATTCTGCGCCAGGCACACGCCGACGATCTCCTCCAGGTCGGCATCGGACAAATCCGGCGCGATTTTCACGAAGATCGGCTTCTGCCGGGGAATGAGCTTCAAAATTTCCGCGAGACGCGGCGCGGCCTGCAAATCCCGCAGCCCGGGCGTGTTGGGTGAGGAGACATTGAGCGTGACATAATCCGCGAACGGTGAAACCGCCGCCACCAGCATCGGGTAATCATGCTCGGGCCTGGCCCCTTGCTTGTTGATCCCGATATTGGCGCCCAGAGCGGGCCGGCCCTGCCCGGCGCGTTTGAGGTTCTGCAAAAAAACCTCCAACCCTGCATTATTGAAACCCATGCGGTTGATCACGGCTTGGTCCTCGGCCAGGCGGAACAGCCGGGGTTTCAGGTTGCCCGGCTGTGCCAGAGGTGTCACCGTACCCGCCTCGAGGAAGCCAAAACCAAGCCGCCCGAGCGCCTCGATGGCCACTGCATTCTTGTCGAACCCGGCGGCTAGGCCGATAGGGTTGGGCAAGGTCCGACCAAAAGCGGCGGTGGCCAGAACAGGGTCCGGCGCGCTCATATCCCGCCCGGCCAGGCCCAGGCGCAGCGCCCGGAGGGAAAGATGATGCGCGAATTCCGGTGGCAGGCGGCGCAGCAGCGGCAGCGTACATTGGGTGAGCAAGGGCTACTTCACATAGACCAGGATATCAGGGTTCAGCCCGGCGCTGCGGGCGGTGAGGTTGACGTTTGCGGGCGCGACGCCGTCCGCCACAATGGCCCGAGCAACGGCGGTCGCGGTGCCCGCCATGCTCTTCAACTGCGCGGCGCTGGCGGCGGGCGTGGCCGCGGCGGGCGCCTGCGCCTCCACATCGAACATCGCCGAAGGCTTGATGGCGAGCGCCTGATGCACGGCGCTGGCGAGCGGGGCGGCAAAATCCGTCGTATCGGGCAGGATGGTGACAAGCGGAATGCGCCCGGCAAAGGCCTGGGTGGCGCTGATGCTGGCAGTATCCGCGCCGATGGGCGCGGGAGCCAGGGTCTGGCGGCCGGGCAGCGAGCAGGCACCAAGGACGAGCAGGAATAAAAATGGAATAAAGCGCATGTCGCCCGTGTAGCTTTGCCCGGCCCGCGCCACAAGCCGCCAACCAAAATACAGCAAATATTCATGAATTTTTAGGCTTTTGACGATAGGTGCAGCTTATGGATGGGAACGTAACACCGGATCTGTGGGCGCAATGGCTGTGGCATCATCGCGACGGGCAAAACCCGGCCAGGGCGGCGGCGGTGCAGGCCGATGTTCTGCGCCAGGCGGACAGGGTGATCGACGCGGCGGCGCTCGAACCCGGCATGTGCCTCGTGGATGTCGGGGCCGGTGATGGGCTGGTGGCGCTGCGGGCGCTGGCACGCCTGGGTGCGCTGCGGGTGATCTTAGCGGATGTCTCCGCCCCTCTGCTGCACGCCGCCGACGCCGCCGCGCGCGCCGCGGGCGTGCAGGCACAGTGCAGTTTCGTGCGCTGTGACGCGCGGGATCTGGTCGGCGTGGCGGATGGCTGCGCCGATGCACTCACCACCCGCTCGGCATTCGCCTATGTGTCGCACAAAGCCGCCGCGCTGCTTGCGTTCCACCGGGTGCTGAAACCGGGCGGGCGCATCTCCCTGGCTGAACCCGTCTTCCGCGATGCCGCGCTGGAGGTCGCGGCGCTGAAATTGATGACCCAACGCGCTGGCGCTACTGAAGGCGGTTTCGCCGCCTTGCTGCACCGCTGGAAGGCGACGCAATTCCCTGATTCCGAGGCGCAGATCGAAGCCAACCCGCTCACCAACCACAGCGAGCGCGATTTGTTTCGTATGGCGCAGGCGGCGGGTTTCGAGCAGGTGCATCTGGAACTGCATCTGGACATGTGCGTGAGCGAGCCGATGGATTGGGAGATCTTTCTGGAACTATCCCCCCACCCGCTGGCGTCGCCGCTCGGCGTGGTTCTGGCGCATCGGTTCAACGCGGCGGAGCGCGCCGAGTTCGAACGGGTCCTGCGCCCACAAATCGAGGCGGGCGGGCAGCCCAGCACGGGCCGGATGGTCTATCTGACCGCCCGCAAGCCGGCAGGCTGAAATACCCGCATCCAGCACCGCAAAATTGCCAAAGCCGTGCGAGGCTCCCAAATAGCGCCAGCACAGCAACAGGAGCGAGACGATGAAGACCATTCTGGTGACGGGCGCCACTTCAGGCTTCGGCGCGGCCTTTGCCCGCCGCTTCATCCAGGACGGCCACCGGGTGATCGCCACCGGCCGGCGCGTCGAGCGGCTCACGCAGCTCGCCGAGGAGCTGGGGAAGAACCTTCTTGCCGCGCCTTTGGATGTCACCGATGCGCCAGCGGTGGCAGGGTTTGTAGCGGCCCTGCCAACGGACTGGCAGGCGGTCGATGTGCTGATAAACAACGCCGGGCTGGCGCTGGGCCAGGGGCCGGCGTGGGAAGCCGAGCTGGCAGACTGGGACCGGATGGTGGCAACCAACGTGAGCGGGTTGATCCATATGACCCACGCGGTGCTGCCCGCGATGGTGGCGCGGGATAACGGCCTCATTATCAACCTTGGCTCGATCGCCGGGGTCTACCCCTACCCCGGCGGGCATGTGTATGGCGCCAGCAAGGCGTTCGTGCAGCAATTCTCGCTGAACCTGCGGGCCGACCTGGTAGGCCGCAACATAAGGGTGACGGATATCGAGCCCGGCATGGTCACGGGCTCGGAGTTCAGCCAGGTGCGCTTCGGCGGAGATTCTGGCAGGGCAGCGGCGGTCTATGCGGGCACCAACCCGCTCACGGCAGAGGATATCGCCGAGACGGCGGCGTGGCTCGTCTCCCTGCCCGCGCACGTCAACATCAACCGGATCGAGCTGATGCCGACCTGCCAGGCCAACGGAGCGTTTGCCATCAAGCGGACATAAGCATAGACAATCCTGCCGCGCATTCGTAACCTGAACACAATTTTAACGGGTGATGTATGTCGATTGCGCGCGTGAACAGTTTTGCCTTCGCCGGGATCGAGGCACAGCCCGTGGAAGTGCAGGTGCAGATCGCCAGCGGGCTACCTAATTTTTTGATGGTCGGGCTGCCGGACAAGGCCGTGGGGGAAGCGCGCGAGCGGGTGCGCGCCGCGCTCACCGCCATGGGGCTGGCGCTGCCACCCAAGCGCGTGCTGGTGAATCTGGCTCCCGCCGATGTGCTGAAGGAGGGCAGCCATTTCGACCTGCCGGTGGCCCTCGCCGTGCTGGCGGCCATGGACGTGCTGCCGCGCGAGGAAATGGCGCAGTTCGCGGCGCTGGGCGAGCTCTCGCTCGATGGCAGGGTGAATGCGGTGGCGGGCGTGCTGCCCGCCGCGATCGCGGCGGCCGGGCGCGGGCTGGGGCTGATCTGCCCGCACGCCCAGGGCGCTGAGGCCGGTTGGGCGGGCGAGCTGACTGTGCTGGCTGCACCAGACCTGCTGTGTATCATCAATCATTTCCGTGGGACGCAGCTGATGGCGGCGGCACCTGCCGGGCAGCTCGGCGCTGGCGGCAAAATGCTCGACCTTGTGGATGTGCGCGGCATGGAGACAGCGCGCCGGGCGTTGGAGGTAGCGGCGGCGGGTGGGCATAACCTGCTCATGGTCGGGCCGCCGGGCGGTGGTAAATCCATGCTGGCGGCGCGGCTGCCGGGCCTGCTGCCGGACCTCACGCCCCGTGAGGCGCTGGAGGTGAGCATGGTGCATTCCATCGCGGGGATGCTCGACGAGGGCAGGCTGGTCACGCGCCCGCCGTTCCGCGAGCCGCACCATTCCGCAAGCATGGCGGCGATAGCGGGCGGCGGCAACCGAGCGCGGCCGGGTGAGGTTTCCCTCGCGCACCGCGGCGTGCTGTTCATGGATGAGATGCCGGAGTTTCCGCGAGCCACATTGGAGGCATTGCGCCAGCCGTTGGAGGCCGGGCACACCACCGTCTCGCGC
This sequence comes from Pseudomonadota bacterium, assembly GCA_021798575.1. Taxonomy (GTDB): domain Bacteria; phylum Pseudomonadota; class Alphaproteobacteria; order Acetobacterales; family Acetobacteraceae; genus Acidocella. The sequence continues at coordinate 11,917 of JAJZGI010000026.1, forward strand.
GCGGCGGCGCATATCACCTACCCTGCGCGCTTTCAGCTGGTCGGCGCGATGAACCCATGCCGCTGCGGATATTTTGGCGATGCGGCCCGCGAATGTGGCCGTGCGCCGCGCTGTGGCGAGGACTACCAAAGCAAATTGAGCGGTCCGCTGCTGGACCGGATGGACTTGGCGGTCGAGATCTCGCCGCTCAGCCCCAAGGAGCTCTCCTGGGCGCAGCCAGGCGAGGCGAGCGCGCCGGTAGCGGCGCGGGTGGCCGCCGCGCGGGCCCGCCAGCGCACCCGTTATGGCGAGGGCGGCGCCACCACGAATGCCGAGGCGCTGCCGGACCTGATCATCCTCAGCGATGAGGCCAAGGCGTTTTTGGAGATGGCGGCGACCAAGCTGAGGCTCTCCGCGCGCGGCTTCATCCGCACCATGCGGGTGGGCCGCACGATCGCGGACCTGGCGGGCTGCGAACAGGTACAGAAAAACCATGTCGCCGAGGCGCTGGCCTACCGGCAGCGGATGACTGGGCGCGCGGTAGCCCCGGCGCGCGGATAAAAAAAGGCGGCGCATAAAGCGCCGCCAAGTTTAGGGAGGAAACGTCCATAGGAGAGCAAGCTCATCCTATGAGCCGAGTATATAGTTCAAAGCTTAATGGCGTCACAATATAGGTTCTTGCAGCGCAGCATTGCTGAAAATCGGGGGGCTCGGGCATTTTTTCGGTTCAGGGCACCAGCACGAGCACGGCGGCCTGGGCGGCGATACCCTCGCCGCGCCCGGTAAATCCCAGGGTTTCGGTCGTGGTCGCCTTCACCGAGATGCAATCCACCGCCACGCCGAGCAATTCTGCCAGCCGGGCGCGCATGGCCGGAGCGTGTGGCGTGATTTTTGGCCATTCGCAGATGATCGTGATATCCGCGTTGGCGAGCCGCCCGCCACGCGCGGCGATCCGCCCGGCGGCGTGGATGAGAAAAGCCGCGCTGTCGGCGTCCTTCCATGCGTTCTCGGAGGGCGGAAAATGCCGCCCGATATCGCCCTCGGCCAGGGCGCCATAGATCGCATCGCATAATGCATGAATCCCTACATCGGCGTCCGAATGGCCCGCCAGGCCGAGCTCGAAGGGAACGCTCACGCCGCAGAGGATCATCGGGCGGCCGGGGGCCATGGCGTGAACGTCAAAACCGGTACCGACGCGCGGGGTCATGCCTGCTCCTTTGGCGAGATTGCGCGCTGATGTGGCCAAACAGGGGCAAACGTCAACCTTTACGCCTTTATTGCGTCCACGGCGATTGCGCATGTCGGGCACGGGCGGTAGTTTGCACAAATCATGAGCAATGCGACATTTCCACTCATCGGGCCGATTACGCTGGGCCAGGGGCCACGCGCGGTGACGCTGACGACGCCGGTGATCCTCGCACCACTCTCAGGGGTCACCGATCTGCCGTTCCGCGCCCTGGCGAAGTCCCTCGGCGCCGGGCTCGTGGTCTCGGAGATGATCGCCTCCTGGGCGATGGTTCGCGAGAACAAGAACACAATGCGCATGGCGGAGGTGGTGGCTGGCGGCGGCCCGTCCTCGGTCCAGCTCGCCGGATGCGATCCTGAGGCGATGGCCGAGGCGGCGCGCATCGCGGTCGCCAATGGCGCCGATATCATCGATATCAATTTCGGCTGCCCGGTAAAAAAAGTGGCGGTCGGGCAGGCCGCGGGCTCGGCGCTGATGCGCGATGAGGCCCAGGCCGCACGGATTTTGAGCGCCACGGTGCGCGCGGTCGAGGTCCCTGTGACCCTGAAGATGCGCATGGGCTGGGACCGCGAGAGCCTGAACGCCCCGGCGCTCGCGCGCATCGCGCAGGCTTGCGGCATCGCCATGGTCACGGTGCATGGCCGCACCCGCCAACAGTTCTATGATGGCATGGCGGACTGGGATTTCATCGCGCGGGTGAAGGATGCGGTGAGTATTCCGGTGATCGTCAATGGCGATATCACCAGCGAGGCGCGCGCCGCCGAGGCGTTGGCCCGCTCCGGCGCGGATGGCGTGATGATCGGCCGTGGCGCCTACGGGCGGCCATGGTTTCTGGCCCAGGTGGCGGAATATCTCACCACCGGCGTGCGCTCGCCAGCGCCCGACCTGGCCCAGCAGAAGGCCGTGCTACTGCACCACTACACGCATATTCTGGCGCATTTTGGTGCGCGTGCCGGCGTACGCCTCGCGCGCAAGCATGTGGCGTGGTATAGCCATGGGCTACGCGGCTCGGCGGCATTCCGCGCCGCGATGAACCGGCTGGACGATGCCGCCGCCGTGGTGGCGCTGATCGACGCATTCTACGACCCGCTGATCGACGCGGGTTTCGTCCGCCAGGATGAATCCCCGCCGGAGCATTCCTCAAACGCCGCGAACCTCCCGATAGGGACTTTGGCGGCGTGAGCGGGTTCAAAAGAGCTTTTGGCCTGATGAAGCGCAACCCCCGCGCGGCCAGCGAGCCGCGGGTGGATGCCGCGCGCATCCTCGATGCACTGCCGCTGGCCATGGTGGTACTGGACGAGCAGGATAATATCTCCACGGTCAACTATGCGGCGGAGGAGTTTTTTGGCTCTTCCAAGAACCTGCTGATGAACACGCATCTTAGCGAGATTCTGCCGCTCGATCATCCGATATTCCTGGTGCTGGAGCGCGCCCGGCGGGACGGGTTGACGGTCGCCGAGCATGACATGGCGCTGGAGGGCCCCAGGCTGGCGCGCCGGGGCTGCGCGGTACAGGCGGCACCCTTGCAAGATGCGCCCGGGTTCGTCGTGCTCACCCTCCAGGATGAATCGGCGGCGCGTGCGCTGGACCAACAGATGTCCGCTCGTAATGCGGCGCGCAGCATCACCGGCATGGCCGCGATTCTGGCGCATGAGGTGAAAAACCCGCTGTCTGGCATTCGCGGCGCGGCGCAACTGCTGGAGGCCAGCGCGCCCGCGCAGGACCGCGAACTCGCCGTGCTCATCCGCGACGAGGCCGACCGCATCCGCGCCATGGTCGAGCGCATGGAAACCTTCGGTGAGAAAAAACTGGAGCGTCACGCAGTGAATATTCACCGTGTGCTGGAGCATGTCCGCAAGCTCTCGGGCTCGGGCTTTGCGGCGCGGATCAGATTCATCGAGAGCTACGACCCCAGCCTGCCGCATGTGCACGGCAACCGCGACCAACTCGTACAGGTGTTGCTCAACCTCGTGAAAAACGCCGCCGAGTCGATCGCCGGGATGGAGCGCGACGATGGCGAGATCCATCTCTCCACCGGGTTCCAGCATGGGGTGCGGCTCAGCGCCTCCTCCGGGCGGATGCGCGCAAACCTGCCGCTGTTCGTCGCAGTGCGCGATAATGGGCCCGGGATTCCGGAAGATATCCGGCGGCATCTGTTCGAGCCTTTCATCAGCACCAAGGCCTCGGGCAGCGGGCTCGGGCTCGCGCTGGTGGCCAAGATCATCGCCGACCATGGCGGTCTGATCGACATGGAGAGCCGCCCCGGCCGCACGGAATTTCGTATCAACCTGCCGGTGTTCGAGGAACCCGGGGAAAGTGACGGATAGATGACCCTCCCTACGATTTTGATCGCCGACGACGACCGCTCGATCCGCACGGTGCTGACCCAGGCGCTCGGGCGGGCGGGCTACCAGGTGCGCACCACGGCCTCGGTCGCCACACTGTGGCGCTGGGTGGAGGATGGCGAGGGCGATGTGGTGATCACCGATGTGATCATGCCGGATGAGAACGGGCTTGACCTGATCCCGCGCATCCGCCGCATCCGCCCGGAGCTGCCGGTGATCGTGATGAGCGCCCAATCCACCCTCACCACCGCCGTGCAAGCCACCCAGCGTGGCGCGTTCGACTATCTGCCAAAACCCTTCGACCTCGCGGACCTGCTCGCGGTGGTGGACCGGGCCCTGAAGCAGCCGGTGCAGCTGATGGGCGCGCCGGCGCCCAAACCCTCGCCCGATGATAATCTGCCGCTGATCGGCCGCAGCTCCGCGATGCAGGAGATCTACCGCATCATCGCCCGGCTCACCACGACCGACCTGACCGTGATGATCAGCGGTGAGAGTGGCGCTGGCAAGGAGCTGGTGGCGCGCGCGCTGCACGACTATGGCCGCCGCCGCGCCGGGCCGTTCATTGCGCTCAATATGGCGGCGATCCCGCGCGAGCTGATCGAGAGCGAGCTCTTCGGCCATGAGCGCGGCGCCTTTACCGGCGCCACCAACCGCCATACCGGTCGTTTTGAGCAGGCGAATGGCGGCACGCTGTTTCTGGACGAGATCGGCGATATGCCGCCCGAGGCGCAGACCCGCCTGCTGCGCGTACTCCAGGAGGGTGAGTTCAGCACCGTCGGCGGCCGTCAGCCGATCCGCGCCAACGCGCGCATTATCGCCGCCACCCACCGCGACCTGCGCGGGCTGATCCGCAACGGGCAATTCCGCGAGGATCTGTATTATCGGCTGAATGTGGTGCCGATCCGCCTGCCGCCGCTGCGCGAGCGCGCCGATGACATCCCCGCCCTGGCGCAGCATTTTCTCAGCAAGGCGCAGCAGGAGGGCCTGCCTGGCAAAACCATCGATGCGGGCGCGATGGCGATGCTGGCGGCCTACCGCTGGCCGGGCAATGTGCGCGAGCTGGAAAACCTAATCCGACGCCTGGCAGCACTGGTACCCCAGCCGGTCATCACCGAGGCGATCCTGGCACAGGAGCTGAATGAACACGCGGCGGTGGCGCAGACACCACAAAAGCCCGCGGGCGATGAGGCCGACACGCTGGCCGAGGTGGTGGAGCGTCATGTCGCCCGCCTGCTGGCCGCCATCCGCGAGAGCGGCGAGGAGGGCGTACTCTATGAACGTGCGCTGGCTGAGTTAGAGCGCCCGCTGATCCGCATGACGCTCGCGGAGACGCGCGGCAACCAGATCCGCGCCGCCGCGCTGCTGGGGCTGAATCGTAACACCCTGCGCAAAAAAATCCGCGAACATGGGATCGGCGTGCAACGCCGGGTGGGCTGAGCCGGATGGCCGACAGTAGGCCAGCGCATATGGCACCAGAGCCGGAGGCTGCGCCACGCACCTGGACGGGCTTGGCGCTGAATGTGCTGCTGGGGCGGGTGACCACGCTGCTGGTCGCCTCGCTCACGCTGGCGCTGGGCTTTGCGTCCTTCGCCATTCTCGCCGGGCGGGTGAAGGTCAATGTGCACTCGGGCTTCGCGATCGGCCTGATCGTCGCGGATTTCGCCTCGCTGCTGTTTTTAATTTTGCTGCTGGTGGGCCGCGTGGCGCGCGTCGTCCTGGAGCGCAAACGCGGCGCCGCCGGTGCCAGGCTGCACATCCGGCTGATGTTTCTGTTCGGCGGCGTGGCGGCGGTGCCCGCGATCCTGGTAGCGGTATTCGCCATCGTTTTTTTTAATTTCGGCATCCAGGCATGGTTCAATCAACGGGTGCAGACCGCGCTCGATGAGAGCAACGAGGTGGCGCAGGGCTATCTGGCCGAGCATAATAACGACATCCGGCTGGACGCGCTGGCGATGGCGAATGATCTGTCCGAAAACGGCTCGATATTTTTTGGTGACCCAAGCGAATTTGCCAATTATCTGGTCAACCAGGCCACTGTGCGCGGCCTGACGCAGGCGGAGATTTTCGAGCCTCTGGATGGCGAGATTTTGGCCTCGGCCGGATTGTTCGCCGGGCTCGCCTCCACCATCCCCGACGCCCGCGAGATCGCCCTGGCGCAACATGGGAACGTGCCGGTCTACAGCCCGCCGGGCAGCACGGTCGAACAGGCGGTGATCAAGCTCGATATCACGCCGCCGATGATGCTGATGATCGAAAAACCAATCGACCCCGCGATTCTCGACCATGTGAACAAGACCGAGCAGGCAGTGGCGGAATATCAACGACTCTCGAAAAACCGCGCCGGGCTGGAGACCGCCTTCGCGCTTATCATTCTGGTGTTGACCCTGCTCGTGCTCTCCGCCCTGGTGGGTTTTGGCCTGGTCATCGCCAACCAGATCGCGCGGCCGATCGGCCATCTGATCCGTGCGGCGGAGAATGTGCGCGCGGGCAACCTCTCCGTGCGGGTGCCCGAGCGGCCAACCGGCGACGAGATGGCCGGGCTCTCGCGCGCCTTCAACCGTATGACGGCACAGCTCGCGGCGCAGCACAGCGAGCTGATGGATGTGAATGGCCAGCTCGATGAGCGGCGCCGCTTCACCGAGACGGTGCTGGCCGGCGTCTCCGCCGGGGTGATCGGCCTGGATCGGCTCGGGCGGATCGAGCTGCCCAACCGCGCCGCCTCTGAGCTGCTGCGCATGGATCTCTCAACCCACATCGGCCAAAGCCTGGCTGACGTCGCGCCGGAATTCGGCACGCTGATGACCGCCGTGCTGACGACACCCGAGCGCCCTGCAACCGCCGAGATCGAGCATGGCCCGGCGATGCAGAAGCGCGTGCTGCTGGTGCGCATCGGCGCCGAACTGGAGGCAGGCGAACCCGACGGGTTTATCGTGACCTTCGATGACGTGACTGAGCTGCTCGCCGCCCAGCGCAAGGCGGCATGGGCCGACGTGGCACGGCGCATCGCCCATGAGATCAAAAATCCGCTTACCCCCATCCAGCTCTCGGCGGAGCGGCTCAAGCGCCGTTTCAGCCGCGAGATCACCTCTGACCCGGAGGGCTTCAGCCAGTGCGCCGATACGATCGTGCGCCATGTCGGCGATATTGGCCGAATGGTGGATGAATTCTCGACCTTCGCGCGGATGCCAGCGCCGGTGATGCGCGAGGAATCCCTGGAGCGGATCGCGCGCGAGGCCATGGTGCTACAGCGCGTGGCACAGCCGCGGATGCAATGGAGCGTCGAGATCATCCAGCCGCTGCGCGCGGTGTGCGACCGTCGGCTTCTCGGCCAGGCGCTGACAAACCTGCTGGCCAACGCCGCCGATGCGGTGGCCATGCGGGCTGGCGCCAGCCATATCACGCTGCGGCTGGAAGCCTCCGGTGAGATGGCCGTGATGAGCGTGACCGACGATGGCATCGGCCTGCCGGACGCCGAGCGCGCGCGTCTCACCGAGCCCTATGTGACCCATAAGCCCAAAGGCACGGGCCTCGGGCTTGCGATTGTCCGCAAGATCATGGAGGACCATGGCGGCGCGCTGGAACTCGCGGATGCGCCCAGTGGCCCCGGGGCACAAATTAGCCTTATTCTGCCTGCAATTCCGCAGCAGGCAGAAGCGCCGCCGGAAGATTTTAGGGAGTTGCCCACAATATGACTGAGATCCTCATCGTCGATGACGAGCCGGATATAAGGCTGCTGATTGAAGCGATTCTGCGCGATGAGGGGTTTGAGGCGCGCAGCGCGGGCACGGCGGACGAGGCCATCGAGGCCTACCGCGTGCGCAGGCCCAACCTCGTCATCCTGGATGTATGGCTGCAAGGCTCAAAGCTGGATGGTATCGGGATTCTGGACGTGCTGCACCAGGAGCAGCCGCGTGTGCCGGTGGTGATGATCTCGGGCCATGGCACGATCGAGACGGCGGTGGCGGCGATCCAGCGCGGCGCCTATGATTTTATCGAAAAACCGTTCAACTCCGACCGGCTGCTGCTGGTGGTGCGCCGTGCGCTGGAAGCCGCGAAACTGACGGCTGAGAACGCCGAGCTGCGCCTGCGCGTGGGTGACGAGAACACATTGATCGGCGAGGGCAACGGCATCGCCGCGCTGCGCACGGCGGTGGAGCGGGTGGCCCCCACGGGCTCGCGCGTGCTCATCTCCGGCCCGCCGGGTGCGGGCAAGGAGACGGTGGCGCGCATGATCCACGCGAAATCCCGCCGCGCCGAGGGGCCGTTCGTGGCGCTGAACTGCGCGATTCTGGCGCCGGAGCGTTTTGAGGCAGAGATTTTCGGCATGGAGGCTGGGGCGGATGCGCACGCCACCCCCCGGCGCGTGGGCGTGCTGGAGCGCGCGCACGGCGGCACGCTGCTGCTCGACGAGATCTCCGACATGCCGTTGGAGACCCAAAGCAAGATCGCGCGCGTGCTGCAGGACCAGAGCTTTGAACGGGTAGGTGGCTCAGGCCAGCGGGTAAAGGTGGATGTGCGCGTGCTGGCCTCCACCGTGCGTGACCTGACCGTCGAGATCACGGCCGGGCGCTTCCGCGAGGATTTATATTACCGGCTCGCCGTGGTGCCGCTGCGCGTGCCGCCGCTGCGCGAACGGCGCGAGGACATCCCCGCTTTGGCCGCCAACTTCCTGGCGCGCGCGGCCCAGGCCTCCGGCCTGCCGGCGCGCCCCCTGGGCTCGGATGCGATCGCCGCACTACAGGCGCATGAATGGCCGGGCAATGTGCGGCAGTTACGCAATATCATGGACTGGCTGATGATCATGCACGCCGCCGAGGTGGAGATGTTCCGCGCCGAGCATCTGCCGACGGAACTGTCGGCGCACGCACCGCGCGCCCTGGCAATCGACCCGGCGGCGGATGTGATGGCGCTGCCGCTGCGCGAGGCGCGCGATGTCTTCGAGACCCAATATTTACAGGCGCAACTGCTGCGCCATGGCGGCAATATCAGCCGCACGGCGAATTTTGTCGGCATGGAGCGCAGCGCGCTGCACCGCAAGCTGAAACAACTGGGGATTGGCACCGACGACCGCGGCTAGCAACCTTAAATTCTATCCACACACCTTTGAATTGATTGAAGAACCGATTTGGAAAACGCTTCACAATAAATTGACTGGACAGTTGATTTTTTGATAACTATACGAATAATAGAAATAATTTCAATTTAGATTTTATTTTTGGTATAAATATATGTTTTTATACTAATTTTGCTCTATTTTTATGCTGCAAGCAGGTTTTGATTGTTAATTACACCTCGAAAAATCCCTTTCAAGGTTAACTTTTTTGTAATTTTTATAGTTCAGCCTGCCGAAACGACGTCCGCGCGAATAACTATTTGACAAAATCCGTTATTTTCCATGTATTAGGCTTGAACCCTTACAGGTTTAGTCGTGGGAAGCGGAAATCAAATCGTTTCTCGTTAAAGATGTTTAAGTTTACCGACCCGTCTATTCCCCCTGGGAAATTATTTGCAAAGGAATTACTCATGCTTGTTAACTACGTTCGTACCGCTCTCGCCGTTAAACTGAACGCTCTCAAACTCGACAAACGCGCTGTCACCGCGATTGAATATGCGCTGATCGCCGCCCTGATCGCCGTCGTCATCATCGGCGCGGTCACCACACTTGGCAAAAACGTCGGCAATACTTTCAATACCGTCGCGTCAGAGCTCTGATCAACGCCCCGGCCGGGCCTATGGCCCGCCACATGAATCGGCCGGTGGCTTGTTCCATCGGTCGATTTTTTTGACAAATGCGTTTTTTCATGACAAAAAATTCAGATTTCAGTATTTTAATCCGTATTTAGTCGATCATGGTTAAAATGTTGAAAATAATTAGGAAGAATCTTTCCTTTTAGGGTTATAGAGAGTCATGCGCGCAGACAGGGTGAAGTTTCGGCAACAAAGGGATGATGGATTAAGCGGATGATCATGGCGGGGTTGGCAATCTTGGCGTGTTCCCTGCTGTTCTACGCGGCGATGCATGACCTCGCCGCCCGCACGGTGCCGAACTGGCTGTCCGTCGCGCTGTTCTGCATCGGCGTCGGCACCCGGCTGGCGGATCATACGCTGATCAACGGCCTGATCATCTCCGCCAGCACCTTCGCCATTCTGTTCGTGCTGTGGGTTCTGGGCGGCATGGGCGGCGGCGATGTCAAGCTCTGGGCGGCGAGCGCGCTGCTGATCCCGCCGCTGCTGCACCCTGAACTCAACTTCCTCCTGGCGGTCGTGCTGTTCGGCGGCGTCCTGGCCGTTCTGTACCTTTGCCTCGGGCTGGTCATGCCCCGGCCGCGGGCCGCACGCACGGGCGGGATGCTTCGCCGCGTGCTGCGCGCCGAAGCCTGGCGGATCCACAAAAGAGCGCCCCTGCCCTACGCATGCGCCATCGCGGGCGGTGCGATCCTCACGTTTTTGCCCCCTACCCTCCAGACATTAGGTCGCTCATGATTTTCCGTGTTCTCATCTTCGGGCTGTTAATCGTCGGGCTCGTCGCCGTGTCGATCTTCGGGGTCGAGATCCTGAACCAGCCCAAGCCGCAGCCCGTGGTGGCGGTCGTCGCGCCGCCGCCGAGCGAGCAGATCATCGTCACAGCCGGCGCGCTACAGGCAGGCAGCCTGCTGCAACCCACCGATGTGACCGGCGCCGCCGTGCCGACCAACGCTGTGCCCGCTGGCGCCACGCTGGACACGCCGCAGAACATGTCCTCGCTGGTGGGCTCCATGGTGCGCGCGCCGCTCGCCGCCGGCGCGCCGGTTCTCGCCACCGAGGTCATCCACCCTGGCGACCATGGGTTCCTCGCCGCGGTGCTGGCACCCGGGATGCGCGCCGTCACCGTCGCGGTGGATAACGTGACAGGCGCCAATGGGCTGATCTGGCCAGGAGATAATGTCGATGTGCTCCTCACCCAGACCATCGCCGGCGCGCCGGAGGATAAAAGCATCGCGGCTGAAGTGGTGCTGAGCGATGTACGGGTGATCGCGACCGGCGCCGAACTCGTGAAGAACGCCGCCGCCGGGGCGGATGGCGGACAGCCCGCGCAAACGGTCACGCTCGAAGTGACGCCTGAGCAAGCGTCACGCTGCCTGGTGGCGACCAACCTCGGGCGCTTGTCGCTCATCGTCCATTCGGCGCAGACCCTGGCTGATGGCAAGCCCGCCCGCAATGCGCCGCCAGCACCGGTATATGCGGGTGAGGTCTCCCCCGCCCTGGCCAGCTCCCAACCCGCGGCGCCGCCACAGGTTTCCACCGTGAAAGTGTTTCAAGGTTCACCCGCTGAGCAGGATTACAGCTTCTGATGCGCGCATTTTCAAAAAATCCCGGCTTCGTCGGCCTCCTCACTCTGGCGCTGGCTTTGGGTGCCAGCAGAGCGCAGGCGCAGCAACAGCTCACCGACACCAGCGGGGCCGCCGCCCCGGCCACGCAGGCCACATCGGTACCCCAGCCCTATTACGGCAGCATCTCGGTGAGTACGGGCTCCGGCAAGCTGCTCAAACTGCCCCACCCGGTTGCGAATATATTCGCCGCCGACCCGTCGGTCATCGAGGTGCGTCCGGCCAGCCCAGACACGATGTTCGTGTTCGGCAAATCCATCGGCGAGACCACCATCGTCGCCACCGATGCCGCCGGCAACCCGATCGCGCAATATTCGGTCTCGGTGAATCCGACGCAATATCCGGCGGATGAACTGCAAAACGATGCGCAAACCCTGGCACCCGGCAGCGGCGTGACAGCGCAGAGCGTACCAGGCGGCATGGTGGTTGGCGGCACGGTACAGACCGCCGAGCAGGCGAATAATGTGATGGAACAGGCCCGGTTGCTCGCCCCCAGTGGCACGGTGGTGAATAATCTTCAGGTGCAGGAGCCCATCCAGGTGCAGCTGAAGGTGCGTATCGCGCAGATGTCGCGCTCCATCACCCGCCAGCTCGGGATCAACTGGAGTTCCGTGGGTACCTCGGCGATCAGCATCGGGAAATTTACGCTCACGGGCAGCACGGCGTCCGGTTCACCGTCCATCTCCGGCACCTCGCCGGGCTATGTCGGCGTAACGTTCCCCGGCGGTACGTTCCAGGGGGTGATCGACGCGCTAGCCTCGGACAATCTCGCCCATGTGCTGGCCGAGCCGACGTTGACGACGCTGAGCGGGACCAAGGCCAATTTCCAGGTCGGCGGGCAATTCCCCATCCCGGTCAGTTCCGTCAATGGCGCGGTTTCGGTCAGTTTCCAGAACTACGGAATTTTGCTGAGCTTTACGCCAACCGTTTTCTCCGACGGGCGGATCGCCCTGCAGGTTGCGCCGCAGTTCAGCGAGGTGAGCAGCGCCAATTCCGCCTCCATCAGCACCGCGGGGTCGAATAGCACGATCGTGGTGCCCTCGCTTACCATCACCTCGGCCTCCACCACGGTCATTCTGGGAAGTGGCCAGGGTATGGCCATCGCCGGTTTGCTGGAGGATACCAGCAACCAGACCGACAACGGCGTACCGGGCCTGAGCGAGGTGCCGCTGCTGGGTGCGCTCTTCCGCGGCGATTCCTTCCAGCGCTCTGAGCAGGAGCTGGTCATTACGGTGACACCTTATATCGTCAATCCGGTGAGCAACCCCGGCGTGCTGGCCTCGCCCGACGATGGCTGGACACCACCCAATGATTTACAGCGCATCTTGTTGCTACGGGATAACGGCACGCAGACCGCCACCAACACGATCCCTGGTGACGCTGGATTCATGGTGCAATGAAGCGGGAGATGGCCATGCGGCGGGCGGTATTTTTCTCTTTTTGCGTCGGCCTGCTCACGTTGAGCGGCTGTGCCGGCGCGTTCAACCCCTATCAGCGCGTGGGGGACTGGTCGGAGACCGGTGCTGCCAACGAAACCATCGCGCAGCAGGTCGCCAACCCCGGAGATCTCATCCAGGGGCAATCCTCCACGACCTCGAATGGCGTCGCCGCCTCCGCTGCGATCGACGAGGCGCTCGGCCCCGATGGTTCGGGCACGGCGAAGGGCCTACAGACACCGACCGTGATCACCTCCAACACCGCCGCGATTTCAGCAAATTGACGATGTCGCAGAACATGAAACACTGCTTCACCTGCGCAACAAAAGGAGCCATGGGATGAATCAGCAGGAGGTACGCACCCAGGCGTCCCAGGGCGGGCTGATCAGCCGGCCCGATAGGCTGACGGTGCTGGCTTTTCTGGGCGACCCCGCGACCGAGCAGGTGCTGCGCGACGGGCTGGGCGACCTCGCCGCCAATGGCATGGATGTCCGGCGCGGCACCGTGCGCACCGCCATCGCCGCCATGGCCAAGCTGCAAACGCCGGAGGTGCTGATCGTCGATATCGCGGGCGAGGACCAGCCGCTGCATGCGCTGGGCGAACTCTCTGATGTGGTGGAGCCTGGCGTGCGCGTGCTCGTCATCGGCGATACCGATGACGTGGATTTCTACCGCCATATCACGCGCGGCATGGGGGTGATGGAGTATATCTTCAAACCGATCACGCGCGAGGCGGTGGCGCGGCATTTCGCGCCGCTGGTCACGCGCAAAACCATCGGGCAGGACGCCACGCGCGGCGGTCGCGTCATCGCCCTGATGGGTGCCCGCGGCGGAGTCGGCACCACGACCATCGCGGGCAATCTCTCCTGGCTGCTGGGCGTTATCGCGAAGCGGCACACGGTGTTTGTCGAATCCGATCTGCACATGGGCTCCGGCGCGCTGCTGCTTGGCGCCAAAACCGGCCCCGGCCTGCGCATGGCGCTGGAAACACCAGACAGGATCGACCCGTTGTTCGTGGAGCGCGCGGCCCAGCCCGTGGCCGAACGCCTGCAAATACTGGCCTCGGAGGAAAAACTGCACGAACCGCTGATGTATGCACCGGGTGCGGCGCTGCGGCTGATCGAGACGCTGCGGGTTCGTTATAATTTCATCGTGATGGACGTGCCATTTCTGCCGATGGCTTGCAACCGCGAGCTCATCGAATGCGCGCATCACCGGGTGGTCGTGATGGACCCGACTCTGGCCAGCGTCCGGGATACCCTGCGGCTGCTCGCCTTGCCCAATGGCCCCTGGCAACCGCAGAGCCCAACCCTCGTGCTCAACCGCCAAGGCCGACCAGGCGGCCTAACCCGCAAGCAGATCGAGGAGGCGCTGAAGGTTAAAATTGACGTCGTGCTTCCCGATATTCCCAAGCAGTTGAACGAGAGTGCGAGCTTCGGCGAGCCCGCCGTGGTGGCACGCGGGCCGCTCCGCCAGGCGATCATCGATCTCTCGCGCGAGATCGGTTTTGTCGGCAACCGGGACGACGGGCTGGTGGGAAGCACGGCGCAGCCGGGCTCGGTCTCCGGCCTGTTCAAGCTGCTCGGTCTGCAAAAGGGCTAGCGGTAAATGAACGATGTCAGCAATCCGGTTTTTGGCCGTCGCCGTAATGAGGCGGCAGAGATCGCGGCCCAGGCCATGCCGCCATCCCCCGCCCTCACGCGCGGGCCAGTGACGCCAGCGCCAGCACCTACGCTGTCCGCCCGCACCACGGCCGACGCCGCCGCCAACGCAACCATCGCCGCCGCCGCGGCCGCCGCTTCCGCCGTCACCACCCGGGCTGATATCACCGAGTTGCGCAACCTCTGCCTCACGCGGATGGACGCGACCGCCGTGGCCTCGCTGGCACCCGGACGGCTGTTGATCGAGGTCGAACGGCTCGTCTCCGACCTCGCGACCGAGCGGCGGGTCCAGCTCAACGGCCGCGAACAGCGCAACCTCGCCAATGAGCTGGTGGATGACATGCTGGGGCTGGGCCCACTGGAGCCCTTGCTGCTCGATGAATCCGTCAACGACATCATGGTCAACGGGCCGGAGCATACCTTCGTGGAGCGCAGCGGCAAGCTGGTGCAGGTGCCGGTGCGCTTCAGGGATTGGACGCATCTCACCAATATCTGCCAGCGCATCGCCGCCTCGGTCGGCCGCCGGGTGGATGAATCCTCGCCGATGTGCGACGCACGATTGAAAGACGGCTCACGCGTGAACATCATTCTGCCGCCGCTGGCCATCGATGGCCCCTCACTCTCGATTCGTAAATTCAGCAAAAAGCCCATCGATTTCGAGAAGCTGATCGCATTCGGCTCACTCACCCCACCTATCGCCCGTGTGTTGGAGATCGCGGCGCGCTGCCGGCTCAACATCATCGTCTCCGGCGGTACCGGCTCGGGCAAAACCACGATGATGAACGCGATGAGCCGCTTCATCGACCCCGCTGAACGTATCGTCACCGTGGAGGATGCAGCGGAGCTGCAACTCCAGCAGCCACATATCGTGCGGCTGGAAACGCGGCCCTCCAGCCTGGAGGGCAAAGGCGAGGTGAACGCCCGCGACCTGGTGCGCAACGCGCTGCGTATGCGGCCAGACCGCATCATCATCGGTGAGGTTCGTGGCGCCGAGGCGTTTGACATGCTGCAGGCGATGAACACAGGCCATGACGGCTCGATGTCCACCATCCACGCCAACAACACGCGCGATGCGCTCGCCCGTATCGAGAACATGGTGCAGATGTCCAGCATGGGGCTATCGCCCAAGGCCATTCGCACGCAGGTGGTCGCGGCGGTCAATCTCATCGTGCAGGTGGAGCGCCAGCGCGATGGCGGCCGGCGGGTCACGCAGGTGACCGAGATCGCCGGCATCGAGGGCGACACGCAATTGCTGAACGATATCTTCAAATTCGAGGTCACGGGCGAGACCGCGACCGGGCGTCTGGTCGGCCGCTACGAGGTGAGCCGCATCCGCTCAACCTTCCAGGAGCGGTTGCAGTATTTCGGGCTGGACCGGCCATGGGCGCAGGCGCTGGAGGAGGCGTGATGGCCGAGAAACTCTTCATCATTCTCGGTATTCTGCTGGCGCTGCTCGTCATGAGCGCCATCTCCGTCGTCTTCGTGATCAAGGAGCACGATCGGGATAAAAAATTCAAAGCCAGGCTGCAGGAAGCAGTGGCTCCCTCGACCCGGCCCACGAGCGCGGTAGATGAGGAAATTTCACTCACCCGCACGGTCTCCCGGCGTGAACAGATCATGGAGCGGGCGGCAGCCCTCATCGGCGTCGACCTCCAGCAGTCCGAGACCTACCCGATCAAATGGTGGCTCGTTCCCTTCCTCACGCTCGGCTTCGACCTCGGGATTCTCTTCCTCGCCTCGCACCCGCTCGGCGGCTATAAAGCGCTGCTCTGGTTCGTTGAATTCGTCGGCGGGCCGCTGATCTGGCTGCTGCTCACGAACATCACCTTCAAATGGTTTTCCAACCGGCGGAACGCGAGCCTGCTGGAGCAGTTTCCGGACGCGCTGGCCACGGTGGTGCGCTGTGTGCGCGCCGGTATTCCCATGGGGGAAGCGCTGCGCACCGTCGGGCGGGACGCCCAGGAGCCGACCAAGGCGGAGTTCAGCATTCTGGCGGACAAGGTCTCCATCGGCATCCCGCTCGATGTCGCGCTGCGAGAGCTATCAACCCGAATCAAGCTCACCGAGTATCAATTTTTTGCAACGGCACTCACTCTCCAGGCACGCTCCGGCGGCGGCATCACGCAAACGCTGGAAACCCTGGCCGAGGTGATCCGCAAGCGCGTGGGGCTGAAAGCGCGCGGCTACGCGCTGACCGCCGAGGCGCGGATGAGCGCCATGATCCTCTCGGTTCTGCCTTTTGTCGCGGGCGGCGCCATTTTTGTGATGCAGCGCAGCTATATGTCCCTGCTGTTCGACACCCCAAAGGGCCAGGCCGTGCTCGGCGCCGCCATTCTGTTGATGGGCATGGGGATGGGGACGATTCAGTTCATGATCAGCAACGTTCTGAAGTAACGCGCACCCATGCCCATTACCTATATTTTCGGCGCAATCCTCGCCATGTTTGTGATGGTCAGCGCGGCGGGGCTGTTTCTGGCCCGTGAATTTGCGCGGGCTGAGAAGCTCTCCAACCGGCTGGAGCTCATCACGACCGGCGGTCAGGCCCCCGAAAAACTCGTCACGCACGACGGCCCGCTTTATCTGCGGATCGTCTCCAAATTCGGCATGTTCATTGCCCGCAGCGGTCTGCTCTCCCGCAAAACCCTGGCGGAAATGACGGCAACGCTCGAGGCGGCTGGTTTCCGGGGTGGGCGCGGGCTTGGCCTGTTCATCGGCGCGAAGATCCTGCTGGCGATCCTGATGCCGTTTTTTGCGTTCGTCCTGCTGCGACATTTCGGCACTTCGCGGCTATGGGTGTCGGTTAAAATCGGTGGCGGCGCGTTGGCCGGGCTGCTACTGCCCGAGACGATCGCCACCAACATCCGTCAGCGTCATCTCACCCAGGTTGCCGCCGGCGTCGCCGATGCGCTGGACATGCTGGTCATCTGCGCCGACGCCGGGCTGGCACTTGAAGCCGGGCTGGCGCGGGTGGCGCAGGAGATCTCCCAGTTGAACCCGGCACTCGCCCAAGAGCTCACGCAGACCTCGCGTGAATTGCAGATCGGCGCGGATATGCGCAAGGCACTTGATTCTCTGGGTGCCCGCACGGGCCTCGACTCGCTCAAGCGCCTGGCGACCACGCTGGCGCAATCCCTGCAATATGGCACGCCGCTCACCGCGGCCCTGCGTTCACTCTCCGCCGAACTACGTCAGGAGGCACTCGTGCTGTTTGAGGAGCGCGCGGGCAGGCTACCAACACTGATGACCATTCCGATGATTATTTTCATCCTGCCTTGTGTTTTTTTGGTCGTGGCGGGCCCGGCGATCATCAACGTCCTAGCAAGTTTCTCCGGACATAAATAACAGCTTGATGAATGCGCCGTAATGGTCAAAAAAGCATATATCTCGCACAGGGAAAAACCCAAAAATGACCCCAGATTGGCTTAAGTCCCATAAAACCACGACAGGCGCCAGCGGGCGCGCCGGGTTCTGGCTCTTTGCAGCCTTGCTCCTGGCCGGGTGTGCGCAAACCCAGGCTACCAGCAGCCCACCGATGAGCGCCGCGGTGGGACCGAACACGCTGAACGTCGCGGATGCGGCGATCGCGGGGGGCGACCCGGACATGGCGCTCTCCATCAGCCAGTCGGTGCTGGCCACGGACTCGGGCAATGTGGATGCGCTGGTGCATGAGGGCGACGCCTACTACGCGCTCAACCGCTGCCCGCCGGCGGAGGCTGCCTACCAGCTCGCCTTGCAGCATGATGCAAAGGCGACGGCGGCCGAAACCGGGCTGGGCCGCTGCCTGTTGAAGACCGACCCGCAGGCGGCAGACGCCGCTTTCTCGCTGGCCGTGCAGGATGACCCAGGCAACGCGGCGGCGTGGAACGACCTTGGCATCGCCCGCGATCTGGAGGGCAACTTCGCCGGTGCGGTGAACCCCTATCAGCAGGCATTGCTGTCCGACCCGGCGATGACGGCGGCTGAGGTCAATCTCGGGCTCTCGCTCGCGCTCTCGGGCAACGGGCCGGAGGCGCTGCAATATCTGGGGCCGTTGGCCACCGGCCAGGATGCGACCCCCAAAATCCGCGAGGATTACGCCGCGGCGCTAGTGGCCGATGGGCGGCCGGATGAAGCAAGGCAGGTGCTGGCGGTGGATCTGCCGCCCGATGAAGTGGATCGCGCACTGAACGGCTTCTCCGCGCTCATTGGGCAGTCCCTGCCGCCGCCGCCAGCGCCCGCAGCACCGCCTCCCACGGTGCCGAGCGTGCCAACCGCCACGGTGACGCAGGCACCGATGGCCCAGGCCGCTGCGCCAGCACCCCAGGCCGCCGCTACCCCGGCGCCCATGGCGATAACGCCAGCCCCCGCTCCATTGGCTTATGTGCCGGATAATTCCACGGCGGCCTATACCGGCCCGTCGCCAGTCCCGGTCACGGCGTCCTCCTCGACACCTGGGCCCGTGGCGTCGGCGCCGCCCGTCGTCACCGCAAGCTTCAAAGCACCCGCGCCGCCGGCGCTTCCGGCACCCACCACGGCGGAGGCGCCTGCCAGCACCGGTGCCAGCGTCCAGCTCGGCGCGCTGAACACGCCAATGGCCGCCGAGCGCGCCTGGCGGAATATGACCGCCGCTACGCCTGCGTTGTTCTCGGGCCGCGAGCCAGAGATCATTCCCGCCACAGTAAATGGCAAAACCTTCTACCGCCTGCGCCTCAGCGGATTTGGCGATGCGGCGGCAGCGCAGACTTTTTGCGGCAAGGTGCTCGCCACCGGGAACGTCTGCACAGTGGCAGATTTTTGAACCAGCCTCCGTCTGGGCGCGGTACCTTCCTTTAACGCCCTAAACAGTTTAATTCCCTGCCATGAGCTGGCTCACTGAATTCGTCCGCCCCAAAATCCGCACCCTGCTCGGCCGCCAGGAGGTGCCGGACAACCTCTGGCGCCAATGCCCTAGCTGCCAGCAGATGATCTTCCACCGCGAGCTGGAAGCGGCAAAAAAAGTCTGCCCGCACTGCGGCCACCATATGCGCGCCACCGCGCAAGAGCGCCTGGCCTGGACCTTCGATGATGGCGCCTTCACCCGGATAGACTTGCCAAAAGCGGTGCCGGACCCGCTGAAATTCCGTGACCAGAAACGCTACTCCGACCGGCTGCGCGAGGCCCGGGACGGGACACGGCAGGATGACGCGCTGCTGGTGGCGCATGGCAATATCGGCGGCGCGCGGGCCGTGGTGGCGGCGATGAGCTTCGAGTTCATGGGCGGCTCCATGGGGAGCGCCGTTGGCGAGGGGCTGGTGGCGGCGGCGCGCCTCGCGGTGCTCCAGGCCGCGCCGCTGGTCGTCTACACCGCCTCCGGCGGGGCGCGAATGCAGGAAGGCGCGGTCAGCCTGATGCAGATGCCGCGCTCGATCATCGCCACGCAGATGGTGCGGGAGGCCGGGCTGCCCTATATCGTGGTGCTGACCGACCCGACGACAGGCGGAGTCTCCGCCTCCTTCGCGATGCTGGGAGACGTGCAGATCGCCGAACCGAACGCGCTGATCGGCTTCGCCGGCGCGCGGGTGATCGAGCAGACCGTGCGCGAAAAACTACCCGAGGGCTTCCAGCGCGCGGAATATCTCTTCGAGCACGGGATCATCGACATGGTGGTCAAACGCGGGGAGCTGAGCGCTACCCTGGCCCGGCTGATCGCGCTGATGACCGCGAACCAACGCGCCGCCTGAAAAAACTCAGACGCAGCGGCCATGGGCAACTACCATTCCAGCCTGGAACGGCTGCACCAATTATATCCCAAGCTGATCGACCTAAAGCTGGACCGGCTGGTGCGGCTGCTGGATGCGCTGGGCAATCCGCAATGGCGCCTGCCGCCCGTGCTCCATGTGGCCGGAACCAACGGCAAGGGCAGCGTGTGCGCCTTTGCCAGCACGATGGCGCAGGCGGCGGGGCTGCGCGCGCATGTCTACACATCGCCGCATCTGGTGCGCTTTAATGAGCGCATCCGGCTGGCGGGCGCGCTGGTAGACGACGACGCGCTGTCCGACGCGCTGGACGAGATCGAGCGCGTGAACCAGGCCAACCAGATCACCGTGTTCGAGGCGATCACCGCCGCGGCCTTTCTGTTGTTCGCGGCCACGCCCGCCGATATCTGCATCGTGGAGGTCGGGCTCGGCGGGCGGTTCGATGCCACCAGCGTGGTCCGCCCGGCGGCCTGCGCCATCACCGCCATCTCCATGGATCATCAGGAATTTCTGGGCGATACGCTGGGAGCGATCGCGGCGGAAAAAGCTGGCATTCTGCGCGCCGGCGTGCCCGCCGTGGTGGGTTGGCAGGCACCCGAGGCCATGGCGGCGATCACCCATGAGGCGCATGGGCTGGATGCACCCCTGCTGCGGCGCGGGCACGAATGGCAGGTTACCGAAACAGCCGAGGGTATGGATTTCAACGGTATCGCCCTGCCCCGCCCGGCGCTGGCGGGAGCGCACCAGTTGGAGAATGCCGGCATCGCGATGACGGCACTGGCCGCCGCCGGGTTCAGCCTGCCCGCCAGCGCGCAGGCGCAGGGTTTGCAGTCGGTACACTGGCCCGCCCGGCTGCAACGCCTCACCGGGCGTCTGGTGGCATTGCTGCCCGCTGGCTCCGAGCTATGGCTCGACGGCGCGCACAACCCCGGAGGTGCGAGCGCGCTGGCGGCGCAGTTGCAGGCCTGGAGCGGGCCGACGACTTTGCTTCTGGGCATGAAGCAATCCAAGGATGTGGCCGAATTCATCCGGATTATCCAACCCCATGCAGCGGAGATTTTCGCCGTGGCGGAGCCTGGCCAGCATCTGGCCCTGCCCGTGGCACAGATTATTCAGGCGGCAGATGATGCCGCGCGGCCCGGGCCGGATGTGCGCGGCGCACTGGCGCAGGTCATGGCACCCGGCCGCGTGCTGATCTGCGGCAGCCTGTACCTGGCCGGGGAAGTGCTGAAACTGGACGAGTAGACCGTTATTTTGGTCATGATACGGAAATTGACGAAACAAAACGCTCAGGTCTAGTTCTGTCATTATGTGGTCCGCACAACGACGCCTTCAATACATTAAAAATCTCTGGAAAGAGGGATTGTGGGGCGTATGGTTGGGTGCGGTTTACTTCGTTCTCAATTTTTTCGTTTTTATTAGAGACGACTTTTGGCGACCTGCTGATACTGGGCGCTGGTCACTCATTAATATGATCCCGCACCTATCTCTTGCTTCGTGGCTATTCGGCTGGACGCTAATTTTCTTTGTATGGGTGTTTGAATCATCTTATCGAACCTACAAGAGGCAAATAGATCAAAACGATGTCGTAGAAAGAGAAAAAGATGACCTACTTAATAAAATGACTCCAAAACTAAGAATCATTTTTGATGAGGATGAACCATATATAGTGTCGACCGAACCAGATGAGGGACAAGCAGAGCAGCTTATTTCGGTTGGCGTTGAAAATGTTGGCGGAATTTTCTTGGAGCACTGCCAGGTACGTTTGCAATATGGGCCGATTAGGGAACCTCTGCGTAGTCTGATTGGATCAGGCCTATTTTGAGATACATCGGCTTTTCTTCATGTTTTTACTTAGTTTTTTGGCAAAGTTTTCTATTTTTCCATGCTTGGACGCAATTATCCTAC
>JAJZGI010000027.1 GCA_021798575.1 Pseudomonadota bacterium
TCCGGCCTTACCATCTCTCAGCGCCTCACCCGCATCGTAGCAAACCTGGCGCAGAGCCTCAACATCTTCGCCCCGCGCGTCAAAATGCCGCCCTCATTGTGCCAGTCGCTCTACCGCCGCCTGATCCGCCTGCACGACCGCCTGCATGTCCTCATGGCGCGCGGGCCGATGCCCGTCCGCCCACCCCGCGCCACACCCCGCAACCCGCCCACCAATCCGCCAAAACCCGCAAGCCAAAGCCAGGAAATCCACCCGCCCATCAACTTCGGCTGGCTCGCTTTCATGTTTCCGGGCTCCGATATCAGCGCCATGCGCGGCCATCTGTGCAACCTGCTGGACGAGCCGGACACCCAGTCCCTCATCACGAGCCACCCGATGCTCGCCCGCAGCCTCCGGCCTTTGTGCCACATGCTCGGCATCAAGCCGCCCGCGTGCCTCAAACTGCCCAGAAAACCGCGCATAAAACGCCCGCCGACATTCACCCTCACGCCAGCCCCCAAAAAACCCGCCCGAAACATCTGGCACCCAACCCCGCTCAGAGTCATGACGCCCGCCGAGGCCCAACTCGCCGCCCGCCAATTCTTCAACCCGCGCGATTTTTACAACTGAAATCCGTCTGTACCCACCCACGCCTAAATTGTTACGATATCGTAATTATTTGCTCACCCAGAGCGCCCGCGGCATCCTGAACGGCAGCATCGCCTGCACCCAGGGCCGGGTAAAGCGCGTGAGGGAAAGCGATTCGTGCATACAGGTGAGCGCCGCGCCATCAATCCAAGTGCTGATCAGGCTGCGGGCATAAAACGGCGTATCCTCAAACGTTCTCAGCACGCGGGCACGCTGCCCGGCATCCGCGCGGGTGGCACGCGGGATTCCCCAGCGTGTGGCGGGCAGCCCCTGCTCAGGCGGGGCGATAAAATGTCGCAGCCGCCCCGCCGCATCCAGTGCCAGCGCCAGCCCGCGCCGGCTCCCATCAACGCACTCCACATCATAGAGAATTTTTCCACCACCGCGCGACCAGTGCCAGCGGGTAAAATCCCGGGCGAGCGGAACATCACCCTCATTATGGTCGAGATACGCCTCGCCGGACCAGGAAATTTTTGGGCACTCGAACGCAAGCTCAATCCGCGCGCGCGGCGCCAGCGGCTGCCAGCGGTGCCGCCCGGCCGCATCCAGATTAAACGTCTCATCCAGCAATCCCGGGAGCGTAAGCGTCAGGCTCCCACGCAGCCGCCTGGGCCATGGCGCGCAGACCTCGTCGATCCGCGCGTGCAGCCGCGCGCCGTCCCACTCCAGCGCGCTCGGGCCGATGCGCAAACACTTAAGCCCCTGCTGCAAATCATCCGTGCCGCGCTCGCGCATCGCCCACAGGCCACCGCGCTTGCCATACAGCGCCAGATTGATCGCGCAATGATTCGCCGCCAAAGCAGGGGTATGGCGGTTGGCCCAGGCGTAGTAGGGCGAGAACACGCTGCCGATAAAGGCGATGAGCGTGAGCGCCTGCGTGCCATCGTCGCTCAGCGCGTCGATATACCACCAGCCATACCCGCCGGGCGCTATATTTTGGCTAAAACGCAATGCGCCGCCACCCGGCCGGAGAGTGCCGCCATCGGCAGGCCCGGCCCCGGATGCACCGAGCCACCCGCGAGCAGCAGGCCCGGCAGCCTGGTCCGGGCACCCGGGCGATTAAAACTATCCCGCCAACCGGTGAGCGCCCTGCCATACAGCGCCCCGCGCGAGGCAGGAAAACGCCGCGCGAAATCCGTCGGGCCGGTCGCCTGCAAACCGGCAATATCCAGCTCCAGGCCACAGTTGCGCATTTTCAGCAAAGTCGCGCTTAAGGAATCCTCCACCTCTCCGGTGCCAGGGCTGGCCCCAGGCGGGGCGTTGATCAGCGCGAAGTACCGCCCGGGGCCGGGCGCGCAGAGATACACGGTGGGGTCCCCCGGAATCCGCCCCGCCGCCAGCGCGCCGAACTCGGCCCCGCAATCATTCGAGAAGAACAGATTATGATGCGCGAGATCAAAGCCGGAATGGCTGCCGGTCGCGGCAAAAGTAACCGCCGAGAGCGATGGCTTTGCCCCGGTGAGCATCCCCGCAACAGCCTCCCGCGCCGCGCTTCCGAACAGGCCGGAGCCCAGCGCCGTGAGGTCAGCATTGGCGATGACATAATCCGCCGCCACAATCTCCCCCTCTGCGAGCCGGACGCCGCTCACCCTGCCGTTCCGGGCCAGAATCTCAGCCACCGGCGTATCCAGGTGCAGCACCGCACCCAGCGCCCGCGCCTGGGTGGCAAAGGCTTCGGCCAGTTGCTGCATCCCGCCTTCGATGCGCCAGACTCCGCGCTGCTCGGCATGGGCGATAAGCATGAGCGTGGCCGGCGCGCTGAACGGCGAACTGCCGCAGTAGGTGGCGTAGCGCGCAAAGAGCTGGCGCAGCCTGGCGTCTTTGAAATAGCCGGCCAGCGCGCCCCACAGCGTGGTGAAGGGCGAGACGCGCGCGAGCCCCGGCCCGGCCCGGCGCAGCAGCCCGCCCAGGCCCGGCTGTGGCACCTGCAGGAAGCTGGGCTCCAGCGTCTCAAAAATCTGGCGGCTCTTCAGGGCGAAGGCGGCGTAGCCTCGGGCGGCCTCCAATCCGGCGAACACCCCGATGGCGTCGGCGTTGCGGGCGGTATCGGGGAACAGGTCGAGGCCGGATCCATCCTCCCAGGCATGGCGCGCCAGGCAGTCGAGCGGGGTAAGGTCCAAATGGTCGGCGAGGCTGAGCCCGGCCTCGGCGAAGATGGACTCGAACACCGGGCGCAGGGTGAGGACGGTCGGGCCGGAGTCGATCGCCACACCGTCCAAAATTATGGTGTGCAGCTTGCCGCCGGGCGTGGCGGCGGCCTCGCACAGCGTAACCTCGCAGCCCCGGGCGGCGAGCAGCAGCGCGGCTGTCAGGCCGCCGATTCCGGCGCCGATGATGGCAACTCTGGTCATGCGCGGTTATTCAAATCCCTTGACCGATTGTCAATAATTTCTTACACATATAATGACAATAATAATTGACACATAGATTGGCTCTAGCGCGAGGGGAAGCCCGATGGACCCTATGCTCCGAATCGAGACCGGTTTGAACATGGTTTTTGCGCGCGCCCAGGCGCCATCCGGCCCGCAGCTGCTGGGCGCTGCCATGCGCCATGCGGTGTTTCCCGGTGGGGCGCGGGTGCGGGCCCGGCTGTGCCTGGCGGTGGCCCACGCCTGCGGGGATGACGACCAGGCGGCGGCGGATGCGGCTTCGGTGGCCATCGAGCTGCTGCATTGCGCTTCGTTGGTACACGACGATCTGCCATGTTTCGACGATGCGGCGACGCGCCGGGGCAGGCCATCGGTGCACGCGGCCTATGGCGCGCCGCTCGCCGTGCTGGCGGGCGATGCGTTGATCGTGCTGGCGTTTCAGGCCCTGGCCTGGGGCACGCTGGCCACGCCGATGCGCCTCGGTCCGCTGCTGCTCACCATCGGCCAGGCGGTGGGGATGCCGGGCGGGATCATCGCCGGGCAGGCCTGGGAGAGTGAGCCGAACGCCGATCTTAGTGTGTATCAGCGCGCCAAAACAGGCGCCTTGTTCGCCGCCGCCACCATCGCGGGCGCGGCGGCGGCGGGTGCGCAGGTCCAGCCCTGGCGTCGGCTGGGTGAGGCGCTGGGTGAAGCGTATCAGGTGGCGGATGACCTGCTGGACGCTGTGGGCAACGCGCAGACCACCGACAAGCCGGTCGGGCGGGACAATGCGCTGAACCGCCCCAGCGCCGTGCGCGCCTACGGCGTCCAAGGTGCACTGGCGCTGCTGGAGTCCTTGGCCAAGGCGGCGAGCGAGTCGATCCCCGATTGCCCCGGCGCGGTGCCGCTCCGCGCCCTCATCGCGCAGGAGGCGCGCCGGCTGGTGCCCAAGAGCCTCGCCCAAGCCGCGGCCTGAGACTGGAGCGAATGATTCTGGCCTGGCGCGACCGGCTGCTGGGCCGGGCCGGATTTCAGCGTTGGGCAGCGCGGTTTTTCCTCACGCGCGGCATGGCGAGGCGCGAGGCGCGGGCACTGTTCGATATCTGCGCGGGGTTTGTCTACGCCCAGGTGCTGGCAGCTTGCGTGGCGCTGGAATTGTTCGAGCGCGTGGCTGCCGGGCCGGTGCCGGTGGCAGCATTGGGCTTGGCCTGCGCGGTGCCGGAGCCCGAGATGCGCACGCTGGTAACGGCGGCGGATTCCCTGCGGCTGCTGCGGCTGCACGGGGACTCGGTGCGGCTCGGCCCGCTGGGCGCGGCGTTGCGCGGCAACCCGGGCATTACGGCGATGGTGGCGCATCATGCGCTGTTCTATGCCGATATCGCGGATCCGGTGGCGCTGCTGCGCGGCGAGGTGGCAACACGCCTCGGAAATTTCTGGCCCTATCGCGGCCAAAACGGCCAACCGGCGGCCTACTCGGCCCTGATGGCGGCGACCCAGCCAATGATCGCAGCGCAAGTGCTCGATGGTTATGATGTCTCCCGGCATCGGATGCTGCTCGATATCGGCGGCGGCGATGGCAGCTTCCTGCGGCATGTGGCGGCGCGCGCGCCAAGGTTGCGGTTGCAGTTGTTCGACCTGCCGGAGGTCGCGGCGCTGGCTGGGGTAAACCTGCGCGAGGCGGGTCTGGCCGCACGGGCGGAGGTGTTCGCCGGCGATTTTGACTCCATGCCGCTGCCCCAAGGTGCAGACCTCATCACGCTGATCCGCGTGTTGCACGACCATGATGACGACCGGGCGTTGCGCATTCTCCGCGTGGCCCGCCAGGCGCTGCCGCCAGGCGGCATGCTGCTCCTGGCCGAGCCGCTGGCCGGAGCGCGGCACGCCGAGCCGGTTGGCACGGCATATTTCGGATTCTACCTGCTCGCCATGGGCAGCGGGCGCGCGCGCCGCGCCGAGGAGATCTCAGCCCTGCTGCGCCAGGCCGGGTTTTCCCGCGTGGCGCAGTTGCCGACCCGGCAGCCGATTCTGACCGGGTTGATCACCGCGCGGGCGGATTAGCTGTAACTTTTTCTTGACATTAAATTATGTCAGTTTAGTCTTACAGTCGTGGCGTTCGCAGCCGGGGGTTCCCAGGTAGCGCGATGCCGCCCAGGGAGGAAACATTGGACGCTCAGGCCGTCATCATCCGAGCTCCGCGCCGCATCGAGGTCGACCGGCTGCGCCTCAACGATCCGGGCGCTGATGATGTGGTGGTTGAGGTCGCCTACAGCGGCATCAGCACCGGCACGGAGCGGCTGTTCTGGTCGGGTGAGATGCCGGATTTTCCGGGCATGGGGTATCCGCTGGTGCCGGGCTATGAGTCCGTGGGCCGGGTGGTGGAGGCCAGCGGCGCGCAGACGCATCGGCTGGGTGCGTTCGTGTTCGTGCCGGGGGCGAATTGTTATGGCCCGGTGCGCGGGCTGTTCGGCGCCACGGCATCCCGGCTGGTGGTACCGGGCAGCCGGGTGGTGCCGGTGGCCGAGCGGCTGGGCGAGCGCGCCGCGCTGCTGGCGCTGGCCGCCACCGCTTACCACGTCATGGGCCAGGCCGCGCCGCCTGAGCTGATCGTGGGCCACGGCGTCGTGGGCCGGCTCCTGGCGCGCCTCGCCGTGCTGGCGGGCGGCACGCCAACGGTGTGGGAGCGTAATGAGGCGCGTTTTGCGGGTGACCAGGGCTACAATGTCTGCGCACCTGGCGACGACCCGCGGCGGGACTACAGGCGAATCGTGGATGCCAGCGGCGATGCCGAAATTCTAGATACGTTGATGCAACGGTTGGCCCCAGGCGGAGAGATCGTGCTCGCCGGCTTCTATGCGCGGCTCGGCTTTGCCTTCGCCCCGGCCTTCATGCGCGAGGCGCGGCTGCGCATCGCCGCGCAATGGCAGCCGGATGATCTTCGTGCGGTGCTCGGGTTGATAGAATTCGGCGCGCTCAGCCTGGACGGGCTGATCACTCACCACGCGGCGCCAAGCCAGGCCGCCACGGCCTACCAGACCGCCTTTGAGACCTCCGCCTGCCTGAAAATGATGATTGATTGGAGCTTAGCATGAACGCAACCCCCGGCCGGATTCAGCCTGATATCGGCGCTGAAACCAGTGTGTCCTCGAACAAAAAAACCCAAGTCATCGCGATCTATGGCAAAGGCGGCATCGGCAAGTCCTTCACGCTCGCCAACCTCTCCTACATGATGGCGCAGCAGGGCAAGCGCGTGCTGCTGATCGGCTGCGACCCGAAATCCGATACCACCTCGCTGCTGTTCGGCGGGCGCTCCTGTCCCACCATCATCGAGACCTCGGCGAAGAAAAAAGCCGCCGGTGAGGCGGTGGTGATCGGCGATGTCTGCTTCAAGCGCGACGGCGTCTTCGCGATGGAGCTGGGCGGACCGGAGGTCGGGCGCGGCTGCGGCGGGCGCGGAATCATCCATGGGTTCGAGCTGCTGGATAAGCTTGGTTTCCAGGACTGGGATTTCGACTACGTGCTGCTGGATTTTTTAGGGGACGTGGTATGCGGCGGCTTTGGCCTGCCGATCGCCCGCGACCTCTGCCAGAAGGTGATCGTGGTGGCGAGCAATGACCTCCAGTCGCTCTATGTCGCGAATAATGTGTGCTCGGCGGTCGATTATTTCCGCAACCTCGGCGGCAATGTCGGCGTCGCCGGCATGGTGATCAACAAGGATGACGGAACCGGTGAGGCGCAGGCATTCTGCGATGTCGTCGGCATCCCGATTCTGGCCGCGATTCCGGCGGATGAGGATATCCGGCGCAAGAGTGCCAATTATGAGATTATCGGCACGGCGCAGAGCCAGTGGGGCAGCCTGTTCGAGGCGCTGAGCATTGCGGTGGCGGATGCGCCGCCGGTGCGCCCGAAACCGCTGAGCCAGGACCAGTTATTGGGGTTGTTCAAAGGCGAAGCGGTGGGCCGTGGCGTGACGCTGGATCCGGCGAGCTTCGCCGATATGTGCGGTGTCGACCACATCGAGAAACCCACCCTCGAAGTCGTGTACGAGGGATCATAAACCATGGGTGATTCGCTCGTCGCAAAAGCCGCTGAGAGTTCCTGTCACGGCGGGCAGGAGACGATGCGTGCGGCGGCCAGGGCGGCTGGAAAATCCGAGCTGCTGGAGCGGCTGGCAAAGGATTATCCGCAAGGCCCGCACGACCAGCCCCAATCCATGTGCCCGGCCTTCGGCAGCCTGCGCGTCGGCCTGCGGATGCGCCGGGTGGCGACGATTCTCTCAGGCTCCGCCTGCTGCGTCTATGGTCTCACCTTCACCTCGCATTTTTATGGCGCGCGGCGCAGCGTGGGCTACGTGCCCTTCGACTCCGAGACCCTGGTCACCGGCCAGCTCTATGAGGATATCGTGAAGGCGGTGCGCCAAACCGCCAGGCCCGACGACTATGACGCGGTGGTGATCATAAATCTGTGCGTGCCGACGGCCTCCGGCGTGCCGCTCGATTTGTTGCCGAAAGAGATCGACGGCGTGCGCATCATCGGCATTGATGTGCCGGGCTTCGGCGTGCCCACCCATGCCGAGGCGAAGGACGTGCTGGCCGGTGCAATGCTGAAATACGCGAGGGCCGAGGCTGAGCGTGGCGCCGTGGCGCGGCCACGCGGGGCGTTGGCTGAGGGTAAAAAAATCTCGCTCATCGGCGAGTTGTTCCCAGCTGACCCGCCGGGTATCGCCGCACTCCTCGCACCCATGGGCCTGGCGCTCGCACCCGGCCTGCCGGCGCGCGAGTGGCGCGATCTGTACGGCGCGTTGGACTGCACGGCGGCGGCGGCGGTGCATCCGTTCTACACCGCGACGATTCGGGAGTTCGCAGCCGCCGGGCGGCCCATCGTGGGCTCGGCGCCGGTGGGGGTGGATGGCACGGCGGACTGGCTGGAGGCGGTCGGCCGGGCGGCGGACATGCCAGCGGCGGCGGTCGACGCCGCGAAGGCCAAGGCGCTGCCCGCGATCCAGGCTGTGCTGGACTCCAGCCGGCTATCGGCGCGCATGGTCGTCTCGGGCTACGAGGGCTCGGAGCTGCTGGTGGCGCGGCTGCTGATGGAGGCGGGCGCGCAGATCCCCTATGTCGGCACCGCGCTGCCCAGAACACCCTGGAGCGAGGCGGATTGCGACTGGCTGGAGGCGCGCGGCACGCATGTGCAGTATCGCGCCTCGCTGGAGCAGGATGTGAATGCGATGCGCGAGGTGAAACCGGACCTCGCACTGGGCACCACGCCGCTGGTGCAGGCGGCCAAAGAGCAATCCATCCCGGCGGTGTATTTCACCAACATGGTCTCGGCCAGGCCGCTGTTCGGCGCGGCGGGTGCCGGCGCGCTGCCCGCGATCGTGGCGGCGCAGACGGCGGGGCGGGAGCGATTCTCGCGCATGGTCGCATTTTTCGGAGACGCGACATGCTAGTGCAGGACCATGACCGCGCGGGCGGCTACTGGGGCGCGGTCTATACCTTCACCGCCGTGCGCGGCCTGCGCGTGATCATTGATGGCCCGGTGGGCTGCGAGAATCTCCCGGTCACCGCCGTGCTGCACTACACGGACGCGCTGCCGCCGCATGAACTGCCGATCGTGGTGACGGGGCTCTCGGAGGATAATCTCTCCTCCACCGGCACGGAAGGGCCGATGCGCCGGGCCGCCACCATCGGCGACCAGAAAATGCCCGCCGTGGTGGTAACCGGGAGCATCGCTGAGATGATCGGCGGCGGCGTGACGCCCGAGGGCTCTAATTTGCGCAGGTTCATTCCGCGCACGATCGATGAAGACCAGTGGCAATGCGCCGAGCGCGCGATGGTCTGGCTGTGGCAGGAGTTCGGCAACGCCAAGGCCAAACGCAAGGAAGCCGCGCCGCAGGCCAGGCCAAAGGTGAACATCATCGGGCCGATCTACGGGACCTTCAACATGCCCTCCGACGTGGCGGAGATCCGCCGGCTGGTGGAGGGCATCGGCTGCGAGGTGAATGCCGTCTTCCCCATGGGCATGGACATCAAGGATATCCCAAAACTCGCCGACGCGCAGGTGAATATATGCATGTACCGTGAGTTCGGCACGAAGCTGTGCGAGGAGCTGGAAAAACCGTTCTTGCGCGCGCCGATGGGCATCTTCGCGACCACGAATTTTTTGCGCAAATTGGCCGAGCTCACCGGGCTGGATGCCGAGCCGTTCATCGCCCGCGAGAAGGAGGCGACGATCAAGCCGATATGGGATCTGTGGCGCAGCGTGACGCAGGATTTTTTCGCAACCGCCTCCTTTGCCGTGGTGGCGACTGAGACCTATACCCGCGGGCTGCGTCGCCTGCTGGAGGACGATCTGGGAATCCCATGCAGCTTCGCATATCCGCGCAGACCCGGCGTGAAACCGGACAATGACGCCGTGCGCGCGGCGCTGAAAGCAAAGTCGCCGCTCGTATTGTTCGGCTCGTTCAACGAGCGGATGTACGCCGCCGAGCTGGGCGGGCGCGCGAGTTATATTCCGGCTTCGTTCCCGGGCGCGATCATTCGCCGCGCCACCGGCACGCCGTTCATGGGGTACGCGGGCGCTACCTATGTGGTGCAGGAATATTGCAATGCGCTGTTCGATGCGCTGTTCAATATCCTGCCGCTCGGCACGGAGATGGACAAGATAGAGGCCACCCATGCCCGCACTTTGGATCTGGAATGGGCCGAGGCGGCGACGCTGCTGCTGGAGACGCATCTGCAGGACGAGCCTTATCTCATCCGCATCTCGGCCGCCAAACGGCTGCGCGACAAGGCCGAGCGCCTGGCCCGTGAGGCGGATTCCGCCACGGTGCGCCGTGTTGATGTCGCGGCGGCGATCGCCGCCAGGCAGTTCGCATGAAGAACCTGAATTTTCGCGCTGGGATGGAGTATCGCGCGCGACGCCATCGGCCACGCTGTCTCGGTGTGGCCGTTCCCTCGCGCGGGGTGCGCGCGATCCTGGCTTCACGGCTCAAGGAAAGGATAATCTACAATGTCTAGTTCTCTCCAACCAAGGTCCGGCTCGCTGAGTGGCCTGACCGAGCTGGAGGCAAAGGAGTTCCATAAAATATTTATGGCGAGCTTCATTGCCTTCGTGCTTATCGCCATCGTGGCGCATATCCTCGTCTGGTCCTGGCGACCCTGGATTCCCGGGCCGAACGGATATGCGATGCTGACGAGCCATGCCCAGATGGCGCTGACCTACGCCGCCAACGCCTTCGCATAGAGGAGCAAAATATGTATCGCATATGGCTGCTTTTCGACCCGCGCCGCGCCCTGGTGGCGCTGTTCGCCTTTTTGTTCATCCTGGCACTGCTGATCCATTTCATTCTGCTCAGCACGCCGCGGTTCGACTGGATCGGGGGCGGCGCCGCCGTGCAGCCGCCAGCCCAGATGACGACTCTGCCGTCATCGCAATGAAAATGCCGGCGGCTGCGGGTGGAATAAACCCCGCTGGCAGCCGCCGGGCCTCCCCGCGCTGATTTTTGATCCTGACAGAAGGACGCTTGCGATGGCCATGCTCAGTTTTGAGAAGAAATACCGGGTGCCGGGCGGCACTTTGCTCGGCGGTGACCTGTTCGACTTCTGGGTCGGGCCATTCTATGTCGGCTTCTTCGGCGTTACGACCATATTCTTTTCGGTTCTAGGCACCGCGCTGATCGTCTGGGGCGCTGCCCTGGGGCCGACCTGGAACATCTGGCAGATCGACATTCCGCCACCGGCGATCGCCTACGGGCTGGCCTTCGCGCCGCTCGCTAAGGGTGGGCTATGGCAGATCATTACGATCTGCGCGATTGGTGCGTTTGTCTCCTGGGCGCTGCGCGAGGTCGAAATCTCCCGCAAGTTGGGGATCGGCCTGCACGTGCCCTTTGCCTTTTCGGTTGCGATATTCGCTTATGTCACGCTGGAGGTGATCCGCCCGCTGCTGATGGGCGCATGGGGCAACGGTTTCCCATACGGGATCATGGCGCATCTGGATTGGGTCTCCAACACCGGGTATAATTACCTTAACTTTGAATATAATCCCGCGCACATGATCGCGGTGAGCCTGTTCTTCACCACCACCTTCGCGCTGGCGCTGCACGCCTCGCTCGTGCTCTCGGCCATCAATCCCGCCGAGGGCGAGGCGGTAAAAACAGCCGAGCATGAGGACACGTTCTTCCGTGATTTCATAGGCTATTCCATCGGCACGCTGGGGATTCATCGCCTGGGGCTGTTCCTCGCACTCGGCGCCGGGTTTTTCAGCGCCGTCTGTATTCTCATCAGCGGGCCGTTCTGGACCGCCGGCTGGCCCTCCTGGTGGAGCTGGTGGCTGAACATGCCGATCTGGTCGATGCACTAATCAAGGAGTTTCTCCGATGCCCGAATATCAGAATATATTCACAAGGGTGCAGATCCGTGGCCCATTGCACCACGGTGTGCCATTGCCGACAGGCCCGTGGCAGCGCGAAGGCAAGCCGATTTTCTCCTACCTGCTAGGGCAGATCGGCAACGCCCAGGTCGGGCCGGTCTATCTCGGCTCGTTGGGCCTGGCCTCGCTCATCGCGGGCTTCATCGCCTTCGAGATCATCGGGCTGAACATGTGGGCCTCGGTCGGGTGGAACCCGATCCTGTTCGTGCGCGACCTGCCATGGCTGGCGCTGGAGCCGCCCTCGCCGGCCTATGGCCTGCATATCCCGCCGCTCAACCAGGGCGGCTGGTGGCTCATGGCCGGGTTCTTTCTAACCAGCTCGCTCATCCTGTGGTTCCTCCGGGTGCATCGCCGGGCGACCCAGCTTGGCCTCGGTACGCACACGGCCTGGGCCTTTGCTTCCGCCATCTGGCTGTACCTCTGCCTGGGGTTTATCCGGCCGATCCTGATGGGCGCCTGGGGCGAAGCCCCGCCGTTTGGGATCTTCCCGCATCTGGACTGGACCGTTGCATTCTCCCTGCGCGCGGGAAATCTGTATTACGATCCGTTCCATATGCTCTCGATCGTGTTTTTATACGGCTCGGTGTTGCTGTTCGCCATGCACGCCGCGACGATCCTGGCGGTCAGTCGTTTTGGTGGCGACAAGGAGGTCGAGCAGACGGTGGACCGTGGCACGGCGGCAGAGCGCGCGGCGTTGTTCTGGCGCTGGACCATGGGGTTCAACGCCACCATGGAGTCGATCCATCGCTGGGCCTGGTGGTTCGCGGTGCTAACCCCGCTGACCGGCGGCATCGGGATACTGCTCACCGGCACGGTGGTGGATGACTGGTTTCTGTGGGGGGTGAAGCACGGCATCGTTCCGCATTACGCGGCGATGTACGGGCATATCGCCAATCCGGCGAAGACGCAGGGAGGCCAATAATGTTGAAGCTCAATTCCATTCCCGGCCTGGCGCTGCTCGCGGCCTTCGCCATGTGCATCCTGGTGGTGCTCACCTTCCAGCGCCCGCCGGTGGATGTCATCGCGACCGGCGGCCCGGGCCTTGGCATGCAGACGCTTTATAACCCCGCGCAGGTGAACAAGGCGCTGGGGATGAACCAGCCGCCGGCCATGCTTCCTGCCATAAACGCCGGGCCGATGGCGGGCACGGTGTATAAAAACGTGCAGGTGCTGAAGAACATCAGCACCGGCGCCTTCACCCGGCTGATGGTCTCCATGACCGACTGGGTGGCCCCCCAACAGGGCTGCGGCTACTGCCATGTGGCCGGAAATTTTGCGTCGGACGCGAAATACACCAAGGTAGTGGCGCGGCGGATGCTACAGATGACGATCGCGGTGAACACAACCTACACCGACCACGTGGGCAGCGTGGGCGTCACCTGCTACACCTGCCACCGCGGTAACAATGTGCCCAGCAAAGTCTGGTTCACGGGCGTGACGCCGGGCTCGGCTCCAGGTTTGGCAGAGGTGGATATGGGCAAGAACCTGCCCGCTGCGTCGGTGGATGACTCCGCGCTGCCGTCCGACCCCGACACGCCGTTTTTGTTAAACCAGGATAAAATCCGCATCTCCGGCAATACGGCGCTGCCCGACGGCACCAATCCGGCCTCGATCAAAAACACCGAATGGACCTACGCGCTGATGATGAGCTACGCGCAGGCGCTGGGCGTGAGTTGCGAGTATTGCCACGACAGCCGGTCCTTCAATAGCTGGAGCGAGAGCACACCGCAGCGCGTAAAGGCGTTCTACGCGGAGGCGATGCTGCGAGACCTGAACAATAGCTATATGGTGCCTCTGACGACGCTGTTTCCCGTCACTTTGCGGGGGCCGCAGGGGGATGTCGCCAAGATCGACTGCGCGACCTGCCACCAGGGCGTCTACAAGCCCTTGTTCGGGGCGAAGATGGCGAGCCAGTTTCCGGCGCTGGAGGGTGTTTCGATGCAGCAAGCAGCACCCAAGCCCATAGTCAAGCCGGCCATGGCGGCGCCAAAACCCGGAGGGAGCACGCCATAAAATTCCTTTCCCCGGTTTTTGCTTTGGCGCTGGCGGGCTGCTCGGTCTTTGGCATCCGCAGCGGTACGGAGGAGCCAGGGTATCAGGTGGTGGGCAATGTCGGCCAGGTGCAGATACGCCACTATAGCGCGCATCTGGTCGCCAGCGTGGCGGTGCCGGGCAGCGAGATCACCGCCCGGTCGGCGGGGTTCAGGCGGCTCGCCCGCTATATCTTTGGCGCTAATTCCGCGAATACCGAGATCAGCATGACGGCCCCGGTCGTGCAGTCCGCGAAGATCGCGATGACGGCGCCGGTGGCGCAGCGCCGCAATACAGCGGGCGAATGGGTGATCAGTTTCTACATGCCCGCCAAATATACAAGGGCGAACCTGCCAAAGCCCGAGGATCCAGGCATCGAGATCCACGAACTCCCAGGCGTGAACATGGCGGTGGTGCAGTTCTCCGGCGTCCCCGGTGTGGCCTTGGTCGAAAAGGCGCAGGCAACCCTGTTGCGTGCGCTGGCAGGCAGCGGGTGGGAGATCACGGGTGCGCCGGTTACATGGTTCTACGACCCACCGTGGACACTGCCCTGGGCCCGGCGCAATGAGGTCGCGGTGCCGGTGCAGGCGCGCCCGCCATGATCGCGGGCTGGATCGCCTCCGGCGGAATCGCCGGATGTATCCTGGGCCTCACCGTGCTGGAGGTGGCGGCGCTGGCGCTCTACCGGCGGATAGCGGGCGCCGGTCTAGTGCTGGCGGATTATCTGCCGAACATTCTGGCGGGGGATTTCCTGCTGCTGGCCTGGTGGTGCGCCGCGGCGCACTGGGTCTGGGCGGCGGCGGCGCTGCTGGGCGCGCTGCTGGCCCACGCCGCGGACATGGCAGGCCGGATGGTGCGCGCGCGGGCCTTGCCATTTGAGCAAAAACATACGATCTAACCCTATCAGGACCTGTAAGGTCCGCTTTAGAAAAGGGCGCAGCGCATGTTTATCGAGACCGAAGCCACCCCCAACCCCGCGACGCTGAAATTCCTCCCGGGCCGCGAGATTCTGGGCGATCGCACGGCGGATTTCGCGGATGCGGACGCCGCGCTGCTCTCGCCCCTCGCAGAGGCGCTGTTCGGCATTGAAGGCGTGGCACGGGTGTTTCTGGGTGGCGATTTCGTGACCGTGACCAAGCAGGCGGACGTGGAGTGGCAGGCGTTGCGCCCGCAGGTGATGGGCCTGCTGATGGAGCATCTGCTGCACGACCGCCCGATCCTGAGCGCCCATGCGGAGCTGGCGGCCGAGGACGTGGACCCGGCGGACGCGGAGATCGTGGCGCAGATCAAGGAATTGCTGGACAGCCGGATCAGGCCCGCCGTGGCGGGGGACGGCGGGGATATCATCTTCCGTGGCTTCCGTGACGGCGTGGTGAGCCTGAAGATGCAGGGCTCGTGCTCCGGTTGCCCGTCTTCCAGCGCCACGCTCAAGCACGGGATCGAGAACATGCTCAAGCACTATATTCCCGAGGTGCAGTCCGTTACACAGGCCGCCTGAGCAGGGGGCCGCAAGTGATGATTTTGGACGACACCGCCTTGGATACGCTGTTCCGCGCGGCGTGGACGCATGAGGTCTTCAGCGACCAGCCGGTGCCCGATGAGGTGCTGGGCGAGCTCTATGATCTGCTTAAACTCGGCCCGACCTCGGCCAACTGTTCGCCCGCCCGCTTTGTTTTCATCCGCACGACGGATGGCAAGGAGAAGCTGAAACCTCTGCTGAGCGCGGGAAATATCGATAAGACCATGGCCGCGCCGGTCACCGTGATCGTGGCCCAGGATTCGCTGTTTTACCAGCAATTGCCCATGCTCTATCCGCCGGCGGATGCCAAGGGCTGGTTCGCCGGCAATCCGGACTTCGCCGAGGACACCTGCGCCCGCAATTCCACCCTCCAGGGTGCCTATCTGATCATGGCGGCGCGGGCGCTGGGGCTGGCGTGCGGGCCGATGTCGGGGTTTGATAAATCCCGTGTGGATCGGATGTTTTTCGCGAGCAACGGCTGGAGGTCCAATTTCCTGGTCAATCTTGGGTACCCGTTGCCCGATGAGGCACAGCCGCCGCGCCTGCCCAGGCTGAGCTTTGAGGAGGCGGCGGTGCTCGCTTGAGCATTCTGGCCATCGACGCCGCCGGTGCGCGCGCCGGCGTCGCGGTGCTGGATGATGCTGGCGTGCCGGGTTTTTGCGGGTTCGTACCAGGGCGCCCAGGGTTGATCGAGACCCTGCCCGGCTTGCTGCAACAGGCTCTGGCCACCACCCGGCCGCACGCCGTGGCGGTGGGCATAGGCCCGGGCAGCTTCACGGGTCTGCGCACCGCCATCGCGCTGGCGCAAGGTTACGCGGCGGCGGCCAATCTGCCGCTCTATGGCGTGTCCGTGGCGGAGGCCTTCGCTGTGGCGTTTCCTGGCCTGCGGCGCCCGCTCTGGGTGGCGCTGCGGGCGCGGCCGGGGCGAATTTTTCTGCTGCGCTGGGCGCAGGCGCAGGCATTTGCGGATACTGATGTGCCGAACAGCCCGAGCCCGGTGGCGCTGGCCGGGGATGCCGCCAATGATGTCGCGGCGCGCCTCGCGGCTTCTGGCGTCGATGTACTGCTGACGAATGCGCGCCTGCCCGATCCTCTCTGGGTGGCCCAGGTGGCACTGGCTCGCATTCAGGCGGGTTGGCCACCGCAGCCGGTGCAGCCGCTCTATGTCGACGCCCCGGAGGCAAAGCCGTCCGCAGGCGCGCGCCCATCGCCGATATGACGCAGATCAGCCAGGCTGGCCCGGCGCACGCCGCTGCCTTGGCGCTTCTGCACCACAGCGCCTTCCCGCACGATTCATGGAACGAGCACAGCTTCGCGACATTGCTGGCCCAGCCCGGGGTTGTCGGCTGGCTGGATGAAGCGGGTGGGTTTCTGCTGCTGAGGATCGTGCAGGACGAGGCGGAGATCATCACGCTTGGCGTGGTGGCGCGCAGGCAGGGCATCGCCAGTCGCCTGCTGCGCCTGGGCCTTGGCCATGCGGCCGGGCAGGGCGTGCGGCGGATTCATCTGGAAGTGGCGGAGCGCAACATCGCCGGGCGCGGGCTGTATCAGAAGTTTGGCTTTGTTGAGAATGGGCGGCGACCGCGCTATTACCCCGATGGCGGCGATGCCTTGATCCTGTCGCTGGATTTGGAGATGTTTCGAGCATGAGCGGACAATTCGCGGATGTCGTGGTGGTCGGCGCCAGCCATGGCGGCAGCGAGGTCGTCATCCGGCTGCGCCAGGGCGGTTTTGCCGGGAGCATCGCACTGTTGGGTGCCGAGCCGCACTTGCCATATCATCGGCCGCCGCTCTCCAAGGCGTTCCTCGCAGGGCAGACTACAGTGGAGCAGCTGCACCTGCGCTCGGCCGAGGCCTACGTGAAGGCCAATATCGCCCGGCATCCCTCCACCCTGGTCGAGGCGATCGAGCCCTCGGCCCATGCCCTGCGCCTGCACTCGGGCGAGCGCTTTGGTTATGGCAAGCTCGTGCTGGCGACCGGCGGGCGGCCGCGGCGGCTCACCATTCCAGGCTCGGACCTGCAAGGGCTGCATTACATGCGCTCGATCGCCGATGTGGAGGCGCTGCGTCCGGAATTCGTGCCAGGCGCGCGGTTGGTGATCGTGGGTGGCGGCTATATCGGCCTGGAAGTGGCGGCGGTGGCCGTGCGGCACGGGCTGGATGTCGAGATCGTGGAGTTCGCCCCCCGGGTGCTGGCCCGCGTCGCGGGGCCTGAGCTGTCAGCCTTTTATGAGGCCGCGCATCGCGCCGCCGGGGTGCGGTTGCGGCTCTCCACCGGGGTGGAGGGCTTCGAGGCGGCGAGTGAGCGCCCTGGTCATGTCGGGGCGGTGCGCTGCGCCGATGGCACAATATTGCCCGCCGGCCTGGTGCTGGTGGCGGTCGGGCTGGTGCCGAATATCGAGCTGGCGCAGGCGGCGGGGCTCATGATGGGCAACGGCGTGGTGGTGGATGCCCTCTGCCAGACCTCCGAGCCGGATATTCTGGCGATCGGCGATTGCACCGAGCACCCGTTGCCGTTTCTGGCGGGCGTGCGGGTGCGGCTGGAGTCGGTGCCCAATGCCGTCGAGCAGGCGCGGGTGGCGGCCTCCGTGCTGAACGGCGCGCCCAAACCTTATGCCGCCGTGCCGTGGTTCTGGTCGGACCAATATAATCTGAAGCTCCAGTCGGTCGGGCTCAGCCAGGGCCATGACAGGGTGATCCTCCGCCCGGCGCGCAGCCCGGAGGGATTCGTCGCGTTCTACCTGAAAGACGGGCGGATGATCGCGGCGGACTGCGTCAATTCCATCCAGGAGTTCAACCTGGCGAAACGGCTGGTCACGGAGCGGGTGATCGTGGATACCGCCGCGCTGGCGGACCCCGAGATCAACCTCAAAACGCTGATGCCCGCCGTCGCCTGAGTGATTATTTCACCCGGTTCTCAATCAGGTGGGCGACCACCTGAGGCTCGGCCAGGGTTGAGGTATCGCCCAGGCTGTCGGTCTCATCGGTGGCGATCTTGCGCAGGATCCGGCGCATGATCTTGCCGGAGCGGGTTTTTGGCAGCCCCGGCGCCCATTGGATGGCATCGGGTGCGGCGATTGGCCCGATCTCCCGGCGCACCCAGGCGATGAGTTCGAGGCGCAGCGCCTCGGTCGGTTCCACGCTGGCCACCAGCGTGACATAGGCATAGATGCCCTGGCCCTTGATATCGTGCGGGTAGCCGACCACCGCGGCCTCCACCACGGCGGGATGCGCGACCAAGGCTGATTCCACCTCCGCCGTGCCCATCCGGTGGCCGGAGACGTTGATCACATCATCCACCCGCCCGGTGATCCAATAATAGCCGTCGGCGTCGCGGCGCGCCCCGTCACCGGTGAAATACAGGCCTTTGAAGGTCGAGAAATAGGTCTGCACAAAGCGGTCATGATCACCGAACAGGGTGCGCATCTGCCCTGGCCAGCTATCGGTAAGGCAGAGGTTCCCCTCAGCCGCGCCTTCGAGTTGCTGCCCCGCTGCATCCACCAGCACCGGGCTCACACCAGGCAGTGGCAGCGTGGCCGAGCCAGGCTTTTGCGGGATGGCGCCAGGCAAAGGCGAGATGAGGATGCCGCCCGTCTCGGTCTGCCACCAGGTATCCACGATCGGGCAGCGCGCCTCGCCCACCACGCGGTAATACCATCTCCAGGCCTCCGGGTTGATCGGCTCACCGACCGAGCCCAGAATCCGTAAAGACTTGCGGGAGGTTTTCAGCACCGGCGCGTCGCCATCGCGCATCAGGGCGCGGATGGCCGTGGGCGCGGTATAGAAGATATTCACCTGATGCTTGTCGATCACCTGCCAGAAGCGCGAACTGTCCGGATAGTTGGGGACACCCTCGAACATCAGGGTGGTGCCGCCATTGGCCAGCGGGCCATAGATCGTATAGCTGTGCCCGGTGACCCAGCCGATATCCGCGGTGCACCAGAACACTTCGCCCGGCCGGTAGTCGAACACATATTCATGGGTGAAGCTGGCCCAGACCATATAGCCGCCGGTGGTGTGCAGCACGCCCTTGGGTTTACCGGTGGAGCCGGAGGTATACAGGATGAATAGCGGGTCCTCCGCGTTCATCTCAACCGGCGTATGCTCGGGCGAGGCGGCGGCGCAGAGTTCCTCCCACGCATGGTCGCGCCCCGGCTGCATCGTGATATCCTCGCCGGTGACCCGGACGATGACGACGGTTTTTATGCTGGGGCAGGTCTTCAGCGCCTCGTCGGCATT
The DNA here is from genome assembly GCA_021798575.1 of Pseudomonadota bacterium. Classification (GTDB taxonomy): domain Bacteria; phylum Pseudomonadota; class Alphaproteobacteria; order Acetobacterales; family Acetobacteraceae; genus Acidocella. The sequence continues at coordinate 19,192 of JAJZGI010000027.1, forward strand.
GCTCTTCAGGGCGATCTTGCGCCCGCCTCGTCGCCCCGCATCGGCGGTGATCAGCGCGACCGAGTTGCAGTCCTGGATGCGGTTGGCCAAGCTCTCGGGCGAGAACCCGCCGAACACCACGGAATGGATGGCGCCGATCCGCGCGCAGGCGAGCAGGGCGACGGCGGCTTCCACCACCATGGGCATGTAGATGGTAACGACATCACCCTTTTTCACGCCCCGGGAGGTGAGCGCATTGGCCAGCCGGCAGACCTGCCCATGCAACTCCCGGTAGGTGACTTTTTTTGCAGCGTCGGGGTCATCGCCCTCCCAGATGATCGCCACCTGGTCGCCACGCTCGGCCAGATGCCGGTCCAGGCAGTTCGCCGCCGCGTTCAACGTGCCGTCCTCGAACCATTTAATCGAGACCTCGCCGGTAAACGAGGTGTTTTTGATCCGGCTCGGCGTTTTGATCCAGGTGATGCGCTGGCACTCCTGCGCCCAGAAAACATCCGGGCTGGCCGCCGCCTGGGCGGACATGCGCTCGAAACGTTCGCGGGAGACAAGCGCCCGGGCGGTAAGCTCCGGTTTTAGCGCGATGATGTCGGGCTCCGGCATGGCGATCCTCGGTTATTATTTGAGAGGCTGGTATGCCAAGTTTTTGGCGCGCGGGAAAGCCAGCCATGAAATCGTTGACAATCCGGTGTGTTTCTGCGCGAGATTTATGGGCAATCGACTTTGGCTTGACTTCACCACGCTACCGGTGACCGGAAGCTTGAAAGACCGACCAGAATCCGGTTGTCCCTCAATCCGTGCGGCGGGCGCGCGGCGGGTGAACGTAAGGAGCGACGATTCGTGATGGCTACCGGCACGGTTAAATGGTTCAACACGACCAAGGGCTATGGTTTTATCGTTCCCCAGGATGGCGGGAAAGACGTCTTCGTCCATATCACGGCGGTGCAGTCCGCCGGGCTGCGTGGCCTGAACGAGGGCCAGAAGGTTACGTTCGAGGTGGCGATGGAGCGCGGCAAGGCGGCGGCGATCAATCTGAAGGCGGTCTGATCCCAAAGCGTTACGGCTGAATCAGCCTCGACCAATAAGTTATTTCACGAGCGGCAGCTTGGTGCCCGAGAGGCTGCGCTCCTCGATGACCGAGGGGCGGAAGCGGAATAATTTCGCCGGCCGCCCAGCGAGGCCCGACGTGAACTCCCCGGTTTCTTCCACCAGCTCCTGCTGCGTGATCAATCGGCGGAAGTTGGGCTTGTGCAGCTCCTGTCCGGCCAGCGCCTCCATGGTCTGTTGCAGCTCCAGCATCGTGAAGCTCTTGGCCAGCAGCTCGAAAACGACCGGCCGGTATTTAATTTTGGCGCGCAACCGGGCCATGCCGGTGGCCAGAATCCGCCGGTGGTCATGGGTCATCTCCAGGCCCGGCAGCGCGGCGGCGGCGGTGGCCTGGCCGCGCAGCGCCTCGGGGATCAGCCCGGCGCCGAACAGGAACTCATAGCGCTCCAGCACCAGTTCATCGTTCCAGCGCCGCTCATCCCCGAACAGCCGGCCCATGCGCTGTCGGCGCTCGGCGCTGGCGCCACACCAGGTGAGCAGCCGGGGCAGAATAACATTCTGCATGAGCCCGATGCCCTGGCGTCGGTCCTCCCAGGGGAAATAGCGATACCAGCTCACCCAGCTCGCGTCCGGGTAGGTGGAGGCCGCCTCACGGCTCAGCGCCAGATAGCTGATCGAGACGTTGCGGGAATGATGCCCGCGCAGCTGGTCCGCGAACGTATAGAGCTGTTCCACATAGCCCAGCGGATGATGCGTCTGGCGCTCCACCCAGGCTCGCAGCCCGGTCTGCAGGGAGCGGTGGTCAGGCTCGAGCTGGCCCGAGGGCAGGGCAAAGCCGGACTCGACCGTCAGCACCCGCGCGTCGCCATTGGTCACGGCGACCAGCACGGCGATCAGCTCAGCCTGGACGGAATCGATGCTCACGCCTCTATGTCGCCGATTTGGTGCCGTACCGGAAGCACCCGCACGGTGGGATATGTTAATTTTTCGAGGCAGAGCGGGTGCCGCTGACGACAGGCGGCGCTACGCTTGCTACAATGAGGCAAATTTTATTGAGGGTACCATGCTGTTGAACCGCCGCCGTTTTGTCTCCACCACCGCCACGCTGGGTGCGGGCGCCGCACTGCCCATATCCGCACAGGCCGCCAGCGACGCGCTGCGGTTTGTCCTGGTGGGTGACTGGGGCCGCCATGGGCACGACAAGCAGTGGGCGGTGGGCGTGCAGATGGGCAAGACCGCGGCGGCGCTCGGCAGCGCCTTCACGGTCTCCCTCGGCGATAATTTCTATGAAAACGGCGTGACCGGCCTGGATGACCCGCAATGGCAGAGCTCCTTTGAGCAGATCTACACTGCGCCTGCGCTGCAAACCGAGTGGAAGGTGATCCTGGGCAACCATGACTACCGTGGCAACGTGCAGGCGCAGATCGACTATAGCGCGACCAGCCCGCGCTGGCGCCTGCCCAAGCGCTATTATGCCGAGACATTGGCTCTGCCCGATGGCGGCACGGCGGATGTGTTTTTTCTGGATACCTCGCCCTTCATCACGAAATACCTGGGCTCGGCCGTGCGGATCGAGGGGCAGGACAGCGCGGCCCAGCTCGCCTGGCTGGATGCAGCGCTGGGGGCCAGCACCGCGGCCTGGAAGATCGTGGTCGGCCATCACCCGATCTACACCGCGCTCGACTATTCCGACGGCGAGACGCACGACCAGCCGGACCTGGTCGCGCGGCTCAACCCCGTGCTGCGGGCGCACCAGGTCCCGCTCTATATCTGCGGTCACGACCATTGCATGCAGGCCGTGCAGATGGAGGGGATGCGCTATGTGGTGAATGGCGTCGGCTCGCGCATCTATCAGCCAAATGCGCCTATCCGGGGCGGGTTTGCCGCCGGGGCGCATGGTTTCATGACCGTGCAGATCACCCGTCACCGGCTGGATTACAGGCTGGTGGATATGTACGGCACAACCCGGTACGCTGAGAGCCTGACGCGCGCCTGAGCGCGGATAGGAGAAAGCGATGATCACCGTCTATCATCTGAACAACTCACGCTCACAGCGCGTGCTTTGGCTGCTGGAGGAGTTGGAACTCCCTTATGAGGTGAAGCGCTTCGAGCGTGCCGCCACCAAGCAGGCGCCCGAGGCGCTGAAGGCGGTGCATCCGCTCGGCAAATCGCCCGTGATCACGGATGGCGATATCACGGTCGCCGAGAGCGGCGCGATCGTGGCGTATTTGATCGAAACCTACGGCAATGGGCGGCTGATTCCGCCCGGCCTCGGGTCTGAGCGGCGGCGTTACACCTATTGGATGCATTATGCCGAGGGCTCGGCGATGCCGCCTTTGGTGATGCGGCTGATCTTTACGAATATTCCAAAATCCCCACAGATGCCGTTTTTTCTGCGCCCCGTGGCGCGCGGCATGTTTGGCGGCATGGTGAAGGGCTTTCTCGACCCGCAGATCGCCGCGCACATTGCGTTCTGGGCCGCCGAGCTCGAAAAATCAGCCTATTTCGCGGGCGATTCCCTGACCGGCGCGGATATCATGATGAGTTTTCCGCTGGAGGCGGCGATGGAAACGCCAAATCTCCCACCGGTGCTCACGCGATATCTGGCGGGCTTGCACGCAAGGCCGACCTACCAGCGGGCGCTGGCGCGCGGCGGGCCCTATTCATTGCGGCAAGTATAAAATCAACCGGCGTTTTTTTCGACGAACCGCTCCAGCCAATGGATGGTGTAGTCGCCCGCGATGAACTCCGGGTCCATCAGGATGCGCTGGTGCAGCGGGATGGAGGTTTTGATCCCGGTGATGACGAATTCGCGTAGCGCGCGGCGCATCCGGGCGATCGCCTCATCCCTCGTCTTGCCGTAGGAGATCAGCTTGGCGATCAGGCTGTCGTAGTGCGGGGGCACGCGGTAGCCCGCATACAGCGCCGAGTCCACGCGCACGCCCAACCCGCCGGGCGGGTGGAACATTTCCACCCGCCCGGGTGAAGGCGCGAAGCTCTCCGGGTCCTCGGCCGTGATCCGGCATTCGATCGCATGGCCGTTGAATTGAATATCCGCCTGATGATAGCCCAGAGGCTCCCCGGCGGCGATGCGGATCTGCTCATGCACGAGGTCCAGGCCGGAGATCATCTCCGAGACCGGGTGCTCGACCTGGAGGCGGGTATTCATCTCGATGAACGAGAATTGTCCATCCTGGTACAGGAATTCCAGCGTGCCCGCGTTGCGGTAGCCGATTTTTTTCAAGGCCCGGGTCACGGTCTGGCCCAGCGCGTCCCGCTGCGCCGTGGTGATCGCGGGGCTACCCGCTTCCTCCAGCAATTTCTGGTGACGGCGCTGGAGCGAGCAGTCGCGCTCCCCGATATGCACAACAGCGCCGTGGTTGTCGGCCAGCACCTGGAGCTCGATATGCCTCGGCTTATCAAGATATTTTTCCATATACACGGCATTATTGCCAAAGGCGGCGCCGGCCTCGGCGCGGGCCTCGCCGAAGGCGGCGTCGATTTCGCTCGCATCGCGCGCCACCTTCATGCCGCGCCCGCCGCCACCGGCGGCGGCCTTGATAAGCACGGGGTATTTGATCTTCTCAGCGGTGGCGCGCGCCTCCTCCAGTGTGGCGAGCTCCCCGGGTGAGCCCGGAACCAGCGGTACGCCCAGCTCGGCCATGGTGGTCTTGGCGGTGATCTTATCGCCCATCATGCGGATATGGGTGGCGGTCGGGCCGATGAACACGAGATTATGCGCCTCGACCATCTCGGCGAAGGCCGCGTTCTCGGACAGGAACCCATAGCCGGGATGGATGGCCTCGGCCCCGGTGATGAGCGCCGCCGAGAGGATGGCCGGCATGTTGAGATAGGAATCACGCGCCAGCGGCGGTCCGATGCACACGCTCTCATCGGCGAGGCGGACATGCATGGCATCAGCGTCCGCCGTGGAGTGCACGGCGACGGTGGCGATGCCGAGCTCCCGGCAGGCGCGCTGGATACGCAGCGCGATCTCGCCGCGGTTGGCGATGAGGATTTTTTTGAACATGCTATTCGATGATCAGCAAGGGCTCGTCATATTCCACCGGCGCGCCCGCCCCCACCAGAATCTGCGTCACCTTGCCCGCTTTTGGCGCCTTGATCTGGTTGAAGGTCTTCATCGCCTCGATCAGCAGCAGCGTGGCACCCGCCTCCACGCTCTGGCCGATGGTAACATAGGGCGCGGCCCCGGGCTCAGCCGAGAGATAGGCGACGCCGACCATCGGGCTCTTCACGAGGCCGGGGTGTTTCGCCGGATCGGCCTTGGAGACCTCAGCCAGACCGGCGGGCTGGCTTGCGACGGTGGCCGGTGCCAGCGCGGCGACGGGGACGGCGAGCGGCGCGAGCACCCGCGCCAGGCGCAGCTTGCGGTCGCCCTCGGCCAGTTCGATCTCCGAGAGGCCCGTGGTGTTGATCAGCTCGGCCAGGATTCGCAGGGCTTCAGGGTCAAAGGAAAGGCTCATTGGTCTTCTTCCAGAATGTCCGAGAGGGCGATGAGTGCCAGCCTATAGCCCGCAAAGCCGAGCCCGCAAATGACCCCGTCGGCCGCATTGGAGATATAGGAGTGCTGGCGGAAGGCCTCGCGCCGGTGGATGTTCGACAGATGCACCTCGATAATCGGTATATCCAGCGTCAGCAGGGCGTCCATCAGCGCGATGGAGGTATGGGAATAGGCTGCCGGGTTGATGATGAGCCCGCCCGCCCGACCGCGCGCCTCATGCACCCAGGAGATCAACTCACCCTCCAAATTGCTCTGGCGGAATTCAACACCCACTCCCAGCCCCTCGGCGGTCTCCGCGCAGAGCGTCTCCAGCTCATCCAGCGTGCCGGTGCCGTAGATCTCGGGCTCGCGCTGGCCGAGCAGGTTCAGGTTGGGTCCGTTCAGGACCATGATGAGCGGTGTTGTCATGCGCACTGCGCTAGCACAGGCGAATCGTCACCGCCAAGTTTGATCTCAGGGTGGTCGGTCTTGCAGCGCGGGGGGGCAGGCCCGATAATGGGGCGATGCAGGACGAAAAGATGCAACTGAGCCTGAGCGTGAATGGCGAGCGGATGGCCCAGCGCCCCGGCAGCACCATAGCGGCGCTGATCGCCGAGTTGGCGCTCGATATCCGCAAGGTGGCGGTGGAGCGCAACCGTGAGATCGTGCCGCGGTCGAGCTACGGCGCGGTGCGGCTGGAACAGGATGACGAGATCGAGATCGTCCATTTTATCGGTGGGGGTTGAGGTGGATATTCAGATGGCCGCGGCGGATGACTGGACCGTGGCGGGGCGGAGCTTCGCATCCCGGCTGATCGTCGGCACCGGCAAATACAGTGATCTGCCGACGACCGCGGCGGCGATCGAGGCCTCCGGCGCGCAGATGGTCACCGTGGCGGTGCGCCGGGTCAACCTCTCCGACCGTAACGCCCCGATGCTCCAAGATCATGTGAGCCCGGCGCGCTATACCTATCTGCCGAACACGGCGGGCTGTTTCACGGCTGATGAGGCCGTGCGCACGCTGCGCCTGGCGCGCGAGGCGGGTGGCTGGAACCTGGTCAAGCTGGAAGTCCTGGGCCCGGCGCCGACGCTCTACCCGGACATGCAGGCGACGTTCCAGGCGGCGGCGGCGTTGATCAAGGACGGGTTCGAGGTGATGGTCTACTGCTCGGACGACCCGATCGCGGCCAAGCGGCTGGAGGAGATGGGCTGTGTCGCGATCATGCCGCTGGGCGCGCCGATCGGCTCGGGCCTCGGCGTGCAGAACCCGCTGATGATCCGCATGATCATCGAGAACGCGCACGTGCCGGTGCTCGTGGATGCGGGCGTCGGCACCGCCTACGACGCGACGTTTGCCATGGAATTGGGCTGTGACGCGGTGCTGGTGAACTCGGCCATCGCGCTGGCCGACGACCCGGTGCTGATGGCGCGCGCGATGCAGGCGGGCGTGCAGGCGGGGCGGCTCGCCTTCCGCGCCGGGCGAATCCCGAGAAGGGATGCGGCGAGCGCTTCCAGCCCGATGACCGGTTTGATCAAATGAGGCCATGAAAAAGCTGCTGCGGGCCGGGCCGGAGGTTTTTGCCAATTTTCTGGCGCCCTATCTGGTCTATCAGGCCTTGGATGGCCGTTTTGGCAACCGCGACGCCTTGATCGCCTCGGCCATTCCGCCGCTGCTCTGGAGTGGCTATGAATTGTTCAAAACCCGCAGGCTGGATGCGATCTCCGTCGTGGTTGTGGCGAGTATCCTGTTCACCTTAGCTGCGACCGCTATGGGCGGCTCCGCCCGGCTGATCCAGATCAGGGACGCGCTGGTCACCGGCGCCATCGGGCTGATGTTCATGGCCTCGCTGGCGATGCGCCGGCCGATCATTTTTTATCTGGCCCGCGCCACCATCGCCCGCAAAACCGAGGATGGCGAGGCGGCCTACGAGAAGGTTTGGCAGCAGCCGGGCGTGCCGGCGGTATTCCGGCTGTTAACCCTGGTATGGGGCGCGGGGCTGGTCGTGCAGACGGCGTGCATGTGCTACCTCGCCTGGATCTGGCCGATCGGCCGGTATCTTTTGGTCTCACCATTTTTTTCGGCGGTGATCTTCGGTCTGCTGATGGTCTGGAGCCTCGCCTATATTGCTAAGCGCCCGGCGGCGCGGGCGATCATCGCGGCGCAGGGTTAATCTTGTTGGGGGGCGAGCTTGCAGCCGGCCAGTGTGCGGCCGCTATAGGGCTCCCATATCTGGGTCTGGCCAAAAATCGGCAGTCCCAGATAGCCATGCAGGCTCAAGTGCCGCTCCCTGTTGAGCCGGATTTTAGCGCGATACACATCCCCGTTGCGCGGGTCGAGCACAGTGCCCACCCACTCCGTGGCGCCGGTCTGCTGGTTCACGATCGGCGCGGTGCGTAGGATGGTCATGCCGCACTGCGGTTGGCCCTGCCAGTTGAGCGGCATCGGGGCGTTCGGGGGGTTAAGGCGGATACCGACGATCTGGCCGCACAGATCCACCCCACAAGGGGCGATCTGGACGACCGCGGCGTGATTGGCGGTGAGCCAGCGACCGGTTGGTACCGCAACCTGTGCCATGGCGAGACTGGCGCTGAAGCAAAGCACGGCAAGCGCGAGCCGAAGCAAAAAAAACGTCTCCCAGACAGACCCGATTTTTTCTGTAATCTGCTGGTAATCTTGTAACCAAATTTTACGCGCATTGAGAAGGCGAACGCACGCCTGTCTGCCCGATTTGCGCAGCCTGTTGCAAAAATCACACAGCTGCATTGTGGCATTGGCTTGGGTCATGGCGCGCTCCAAAATCAGCCGAGCAGCCGGCCGATGACGCGGGCGGTATAGTCCACGACAGGGATGATCTTGCCGTAATTGATCCGGGTCGGCCCGATGACCCCGATGGCGCCGACGATTCGGTCCTGCGCGTTGCGGGCGGGCGCCACGACCATGGAGACCCCGGCGGTGCCGAACAGGCCCGATTCCGCGCCGATGAAAATCCGCACGCCGATCGAGTTTTCCGCCAGATCAAGCAGCCGCAGCATCGTCTCCTCGGTCTCCAGCCGCTCGAAAAGCGCCTGGATCGCGCCCAGTTTCTCGAACTGGTCGACATCGGCCAGCAGCCGCCCCTGGCCACGCAGGATGAGCGAGCCGCTGCGGCCCTCCCCGCCCCAGGTAGCTAACCCGGCGTCGATCACGCTGTTAGTCAGCCCGTCCAGCGCCGTGCGGTCGGCCGAGAGGTCGCCGGCCACGCGGATGCGCAGTTCGGCGAGCGAGAGGCCGGAGAGTTGGGCGTTAACATAATTGCTGGCCTGTTGCAGCGCCGAGGGCGGCAGGCCGGGCGGGGTTTCGATGATCCGGTTCTCCACCTGGCCGTCCGCCGAGACGAGCACGACCAGCGCGCGGCCGAGCGAGAGCGGCACGAACTCGATATGTTTCACCGGCCCGTCGCCCTTGGGTGCCAGCACGAGGCCAGCCGCCGCCGAAAGGCCGGAGAGCATGGTGCTGGCCTGCGCCAATGTGTCCTGCAGGCTGCGGCCGGACTGCGCCAGCGCGGCATTGATGGTGGCGCGCTCATCCTCGGAGAGTTCGCCGAATTGCAGCAGCCCATCGACGAACAGGCGCAGACCGCGATCGGTCGGCAGGCGGCCGGCGGAGGTATGCGGGGCAAACAGCAGTCCGGCATCCGTGAGGTCGGCCATGACATTGCGGATGGTCGCGGGGGAGAGGTTGAGCGGCAACAGGCGCGAGAGCGTGCGCGAGCCGACGGGCTCGCCGGTCTCGACATATTGCTCCACGATCTCGCGCAGCACGGCAGCGGAGCGGACATCGAGCCCAGGCGGCAGGCGCGGCGGCATTTTCGAGGGCTGGTTGCTCCTATGGTCCATAGGCGCAGCCTCGGCTAATAGCAGCGAGAACGCAAGAAAGGCAGGATTTCAGACATGCGGCCATCAGGACGGAATTTCGGCGCGCTGCGCGCCGTGGGCATCGAGACGGGCTTCTCGCATCATGCGGAGGGCTCGGCGCTCATCAAAATGGGCGGCACGGAGGTGCTCTGCACGGCGAGCGTGGAGGGTAAGGTGCCGGGCTTCATGCGCGGCCAGGGCGAGGGCTGGGTGACAGCGGAATACGGCATGCTGCCGCGCGCCACCCATACGCGGGGCGACCGCGAGGCCGCGCGCGGCAAGCAGTCCGGTCGCACCCAGGAGATCCAGCGCCTCATCGGCCGCAGCCTGCGCGCGGTGGTGGACCGCAAGGCGATGGGCGAGATGACGATCACGCTGGATTGCGATGTCTTGAACGCCGATGGCGGCACGCGCTGCGCCTCGATCACCGGCGCCTATGTGGCGCTGGCCCTGGCTTTGCGCAAACTACAGGCGAATAATGTGCTGAAGGCGACTCCGCTAATCGGCCAGGTCGCCGCCGTCTCGTGCGGGATTTATAAGGGCGTGCCGGTGCTGGATCTGGACTATGCCGAGGACTCCGCCGCCGACGCCGATGCGAATTTCATCCTCACCGGCGCTGGCGGAATCATCGAAATCCAGGCGACGGCGGAAAAAGCGACCTTTGATGACGCGGCCTTCGCTTCCCTGCTCGGGCTCGCCCGGGCGGGCACGGCGGAACTGTTCAAGGCGCAGCAGACAGCGCTGGCGCGGCACTGATCCCTCCTGTTCCCGATCCGATAACGCACCTCTTGAGGCGGCCCATGGTCTTGACCATATTGGTCTCGCATCGCCTATTGAGGGGTGCCCGTTGCGGTTGCCGATGAGGGACAGGAGCAGGACATGGATTTCGAGAAATTTACCGAGCGGGCGCGCGGTTTTGTGCAGGCGGCGCAGACCATCGCGATGCGCGAATACCACCAGCAGATCACGCCCGAGCATCTGCTGAAGGCGTTTTTGGACGATGACGAGGGAGCTGCGAGCGGGTTGATCCGCACCGCAGGCGGTGATGCGGCGGCGGCGAAGCTGGCGGTGGATGCCGCGGTGGCGCGGATACCCAAGGTCCAGGGTGCTGGCGCCGGCCAGCCGAACATCACACCGGATCTGATGCGGGTGTTGGACGCCGCCCAACAGGCCGCGACCAAGGCTGGAGATGCGTTTGTGGCGCAGGACCGGTTGCTTGTGGCCCTCGCGCTGAGCGATACGCCAGCCGGGCGGGCGCTGAAAGCCGCGGGGGCCACTGCCCAGGCGCTGGAAAAAACGGTCGCGGATGTCCGCAAGGGGCGCAAGGTGGACAGCGCCACGGCTGAGCAGCAGTTCGATGCGCTGAAGAAGTACGCGCGCGATGTCACGGCGCTGGCGCGCGAACAGAAGCTCGACCCGGTGATCGGGCGCGATGAGGAGATCCGGCGGACGATCCAGGTGCTGGCGCGCCGGACCAAGAATAATCCGGTACTGATCGGTGAGCCCGGCGTCGGCAAGACGGCCATCGTGGAGGGGCTCGCGCTACGCATTGCCAACGGCGATGTGCCGGAGTCGCTCAAGAACAAGCGTGTGCTCGCGCTTGACCTAGGCGCACTCGTGGCGGGGGCGAAGTTCCGGGGCGAGTTCGAGGAGCGGTTGAAGGGCGTGCTGAAGGAGATCGAGAGCGCGCAGGGTGAGGTGATTCTGTTCATCGACGAGATGCACACGCTTATCGGCGCGGGCAAGGGTGACGGCGCCATGGATGCCTCCAATCTGCTGAAGCCGGAGCTGGCGCGCGGCGCGCTGCATTGCGTGGGCGCCACGACCCTCGATGAGTATCGCCGGCATGTCGAGAAGGACGCGGCGCTGGCGCGGCGCTTTCAGCCGGTGTTCGTCGAGGAGCCCAGCGTGGCGGATACGATCTCGATCCTGCGCGGGATTAAGGAAAAATATGAGTTGCACCACGGCGTGCGGATCTCCGATGCGGCGATCGTCGCGGCGGCGACGCTCTCCAACCGCTACATCACCGACCGGTTTTTGCCGGATAAGGCGATCGACCTGATGGATGAGGCGGGGTCTCGCCTGCGGATGCAGGTGGACAGCAAGCCCGAGGAGCTGGACGAGCTGGATCGCAGGCTGGTGCAGCTAAAGATTGAGCGTGAGGCCCTGCGCAAGGAGGGCGACGCAGCCTCCCGCGAGCGGCTGGGCAGGCTGGAGCAGGAGCTGGCCGGGCTGGAGGAAAAATCCGACTCGCTGGGTGCGAAATGGAAGGCCGAGAAGGACCAGCTTATCGAGACGCAGAAGCTGAAAGAGCAGTTGGATCAGGCCCGCGGCGAGGTGGAGCTGGCGCAGCGCAAGGGCAACCTGGCCCGCGCCTCCGAGCTGCTCTATGGCCGGATTCCGGAGCTCGAGAAGCAGCTCGCCGCGCAGAATGAGGGACGGCTGGTGGATGACGCGGTGACCGAGGAGAGCATCGCCGCCATCGTCTCGCGCTGGACCGGCGTGCCGGTGGAGAAGATGCTGGAGGGTGAGCGGGCCAAGCTGCTGAAGATGGAAGACGCGCTGCGGGCGCGGGTGGTGGGGCAGGAGGCGGCGCTGCTCGCGGTCTCCAACGCCGTGCGCCGCGCGCGGGCGGGCCTGCAGGACCCGAGCCGGCCGATCGGCAGTTTTTTGTTCCTGGGGCCGACCGGCGTGGGCAAGACCGAGCTGACCAAGGCGCTGGCGGAATTTCTGTTCGATGATGAGCGCGCGATGGTGCGGTTCGATATGAGCGAGTTCATGGAGAAACACGCGGTCTCGCGGCTCATTGGCGCGCCGCCGGGCTATGTGGGCTATGATGAGGGCGGCGTGCTGACCGAGGCGGTGCGTAGGCGGCCCTACCAGGTGATCCTGTTCGATGAGGTCGAGAAGGCGCACGAGGATGTGTTCAACATTCTCCTACAGGTTCTGGATGACGGCAGGTTGACGGACGGGCAGGGGCGGACGGTGGATTTCCGCAATACCATCATCGTGCTCACGTCCAATCTGGGTAGCGATATTCTGGCGGCGCAGGCCGAGGGTGAGGACGTGCGCATGGCCGAGGCGGGCGTGATGGCGCGGGTGCGCGAGCATTTCCGGCCCGAGTTTCTGAACCGGCTGGATGAGATCGTGCTGTTCCGGCGCCTGCAACGGGCGGATATGGCGACGATCGTCACGATCCAGCTCAAACATTTGCAGGGCCTGCTGGCGGATCGCAATATCAGCCTGAGCCTCGATGATGGCGCCCAGCGTTGGCTGGCGGAGGCGGGGTATGACCCGGTCTATGGTGCCAGGCCACTCAAGCGCGTAATCCAGCGCAACCTCCAGAACCCGCTGGCCGGGCTGATCCTGGAGGGTGCTGTGAAGGATGGCGAGGCTGTGGCCGTGAGCGCCTCAGAAGCCGGGCTGGTGATCGCCGGCCACCTGGCGGAAGCGGCATGATGGTTATTTTCCCCGGAGGTCTGCATGGCTAAAAAAGCGCTGCTGGTGATCGCCGGCCACCTGGCGGAAGCGGCATGATGGTTATTTTCCCCGGAGGTCTGCATGGCTAAAAAAGCGCTGCTGGTGATCGATGCCCAGAATATCTATGCGGCGGCGGATTCGCCGCTGTTGGTTCCCGCGTTCGCTGAATCACTCGCCAATATTAACCGGCTGATCGAGGTTTTCGCAGCCTCCGGTCGGCCGGTGGTCTATATTCGCCATGCGCACCGGGCGGATGGGCGCGACGCCGGGCGGATGTTCGACTTCGGCGGGACGGTGGAGCCGCTCAGTTTCGTTGAGGGCAGCGCGGAGGTGGAATATGTGCCGGATCTGAAAATGGTGCCGGACGGACTGCACATGACCAAGCGCCGGTATTCGGCGTTTGAGGGTACGGAACTGGACGTTATCCTGCGCAGCCTGGGTGTGAACCGGCTGGCGATCTGCGGCTATATGACGAATTTCTGCTGTGATTCGACGGCGCGAGCGGCGCATGACCGAGACTATTTCGTGGATTTTATCGCCGATGCGACGGGCGCGCCGGACTTGGGTGAAAGTTTTACCCAACCGCAGATCATCGCAGCGGTGAGCGCCACGCTGGCCGCGGGTTTTGCAAGCGTATTCGAGACGCAATCCTATTCGCACAGCATGGAGTGAGCATTGCCATGCGTCTGACGAATGGCGGCTGTGCTGCGTTGCGAAATATCCGTGCGCTTGGATGTGTCGGCTGAAACTGCCAGAGAATTAGCCCAACGCGGCGAGATTCCCAGCGTGTGACAGAGCGTTGACAGTGGGCGTGGGTGAGGCGTAGAAGCCCCTCCACGCTAAGAGCGGCGGCGGCAGGCAAGGTACCGGAGACGGTGCCTTTTATGTTGGCCAAGGTTTGCCGTCGTTTTGTTCTTTTGACAATATAATAGGCTGGGAAGGGGTACGTTGGTGGCGTTTTGTGTTTGGTTGCTTTTGGCGTGAGCTGGGGGTGATTTGGCATAGGTTACGGTTTTATTTTACTGTTT
>JAJZGI010000028.1 GCA_021798575.1 Pseudomonadota bacterium
ACGGCTGAATAATAGACCACTCAAAATCCGAAATCTCGTAACGCCGAATCATCATCAAACACCTCCGGGGAGTTTGAATCACAATCAAGCGCTTATGGGAATCAGTTTATGAGTGCGTGGCCTAGTCTGCCGCGATCACCCCGCCGCGGCATTGTTGCTCAGCGACTTGGCGGTTTTGGGATTGAATTTAGGTTCGTTGATGCTGTCCATGGGAGTAGCTTGTCAGACCTGGACATCGCGGAATTTACCGATCCTGTAAGAACCAGACGCCGTATGGGGCGATTATTGACGCGAAATGAAATTGGCTGTGCGCTATCGCACCGCAAGGCCTACCACGAAATCATAACTTCAAGATTCGATGCCGCCATCATCCTGGAGGATGACGCGATCCCGGAGCCTGAGTGCCTTGATTTGATCCGTAAGTGGCGAGACATGCCCGATCAGATCGAGTTACTCTCGTTATTCAAAGGTAGCGGGATCATCGGTCGTCGGGGTGGATATCAGCTCGAACATATTCAGTTTGCACGGGCCGCTTCGACAATCGAGTCTGCCTGTGGCTATTTTATTCGCCGCGCAACTGCCCAAAGATTATTTGATCTGACGACAAAAATCAGTTCAGTTGCCGACTGGCCTTTTGATCTACGCGATGTGCGTCACTTCGTCACTCAGCCAGATTTAGTGAAACATGATTTCTCGTTGCCCTCCGAAATTGGCGAGGACCGCCCCGGCTTCAAAGAGCCACCGCCAAGCCTTACCCGAAAAATTCGAGGTTTACAGGCATTCCTGTTTATAACTTACATCAAAAATCGTGAGCAATATGACTCACTGTATAATTATTATGAGCGCGAACTTCGCGTCCGGCTGATGGCACGATTACCATGGAGATACGAGAATTTACCCGGATATTATCGGTGGTCGGATAATGGCGGATAGGCTCAGTTCGTGCCGTGAAAATCTGTGCGATTATTACGACCTATAACCGGGCGGCAATGTTAGAAGAGGCCATTCGCTCGGTTCTCGGCCAGACGCGGCCGGCAAATGAAATTATCGTCGTGAGTGACGGGTCAACCGACTGCACGGCACAGGTTGCTGCATCGTTTGGCGACCGGATACGCTTTGTTGAAAAAGCGAATGGCGGAAAATCCGAGTGTCTTAATCTGGCACTTGGAATGACGAAAGCCGATTATATCTGGATCATGGACGACGATGATTTGGCCGACCCGGAGGGGTTGGAGCGTTTTGCGACTGCGCTCGATGAAAACCCCAACGCCGACGTTGTGTTCGGGACATTCAAGATGTTCCGAGAAGAAAATCAGCGCTATGTCTATTTTGATCCGAGCTATCGGCCCCGCCCGGAGGAGCCGGACTGGAAAATAACATTTTTAGAAGAGATGTTTACGTTCCAGGCGGCAATGCTTGTTCGTCGGTCCGCTTATGAACTGGTTGGTCCGTTCAACACAGACTATATCCGGTCTCAGGGTTACGAAATGACGTTGCGATTAATGAAGAAAATAAAATTTATCCAGGTTCCGAAAGTGATTTTTTATCAGCGACAGCATGATGGGCTTCGTGGCGCTGCCGCAGCACAATTTTCAGCCTCGGATTCTGAAGTAACCTGGCTCAAATATGGTATATCGCTATTTCTCTGGGTGAGAGAGGAATATTCACTGAGCGAATTCACCCCGAGCTTTGCGCGGACGTTACCGCCCAGCCAGGCCAAGCGAGCCGCTCTGGTCCAGCGTTTGTCGATCAGCGCGAACCGTGCGCTTTGGAATGAGGTTCTGGCCGACCTGAAAGAAGCTGTTGCCCTGAATGCAGGGGATATAAGCCCGGAAGAGATCATGATTGCGGAGGCTGTTCCTCGGACCAAGGGTGCGTGGGGGGTTTTGGCCGCAAACCCTCTCTGTCAAAAGCAATTACGCGATTTGGCCGATGACAACAGCTTTGCGCGGGATCTGCTCGTAGCACTCGTTCGCCCGTTAGGTTGGCAGTCAAAGGCCATGATAAGGGCTGGTGAAATCAAGAATGCGGTGCGCTGGTGGTTGCTGGTTATATCTTTGGTCGGGCTGCGCGGGTTCATGCACCGGCTAATAAAAGCCATTCGATAAATTCGTTCGCCCGGGGGCGTTCAGCGATGCTTGGGCTTTGTCTTTAATCCCCCACCGCCTCGCGGCGCAGCGTGTCCAGCGGCACCAGCGCGCCAGCGCGCTCAAAATGCCAAAAGGTCCAGCCGTTGCAGGTGGGTGCGTTTTGTACCGCAGCGCCCACCTTGTGGATCGACCCGCGGTGCGGGCCGGAGACCAGGCCACCCTCGGCGGTGACCTCGGCGGCGACACGGCGTGACCGGTCCGTCAGTTGCGTGCCGGGTTTGAGCACGCCACGCTCCACAAAATGGCCAAAGGCGATGCGCGGGGTCTCGCGCCCCGTGGGCGGTGCGGCAACGGCGGCGATGGGTGCCGGGGCTTCGGCGCGCAGCCGACCCCAGGCTGCCTCCACGTAGGCGGGGTGACGCTCGATCCCGATGAAGTGCCGGTGCAGCCGCTTGGCGATGACCGCGGTGGTCCCCGTGCCCAGAAACGGGTCCACGATGATATCGCCAGGGCTGGTGGAGGCCATGACGACGCGGTGCAGCAGCGCCTCGGGCTTTTGCGTGGGGTGCAGCTTGAGGCCGTGCACGTTGCGCAGGCGCTCAGGCCCGGTGCAGAGCGGCATCGTCCAGTCCGAGCGCATCTGGAGGTCGTCGTTCAGGGACTTCATCGCCTGATAGTTGAATTTGTAGCGTGAGGTCTTGGATTTTGCCGCCCAGATCATCGTCTCGTGCGCGTTGGTGAAGCGCCGACCACGGAAGTTGGGCATCGGGTTGCTCTTGCGCCAGATCACGTCGTTTAAGATCCAGAAGCCGAGGTCCTGCAGGATGGTGCCGATGCGGAAGATGTTGTGGTAGCTGCCGATGACCCAGAGCGTGCCGTCCTTGAGTAATATGCGGTGGCATTCGCCCAGCCAGTCCCGCGTGAAGGCGTCATAGGAAGCGAAATCGTCGAAACGGTCCCAGTCGTCGTCCACGCCGTCCACCAGGCTGTCATCCGGGCGGCGCAGTTCCCCGCGTAGTTGCAGGTTGTAGGGTGGGTCGGCGAAGACGCAGTTGACCGAGGCGTCCGGCAACATGCGGAGCATGTGGCCGGCATCGCCGAGCAGAATCTGGTCTAGCGGCAGTTCGCGCAGCACTTCCACGGGCAAGGCAGACCCTCAATCTCAAGACGGCGCAAGCCTGCCGGGTGGGCCGTGGTCGCGTCAACCGGGTTTAGCCGAGGCTCCAGGCGAGGATCGCCTTTTGGGCGTGCAGGCGGTTCTCGGCCTCATCGAACACCACCGAGGCCGGGCCGTCCATCACCTCCGCTGCCACCTCCTCGCCGCGATGCGCGGGCAGGCAGTGCATGAAGATGGCACCCGGGGCGGCGTGGGCCAGCAGCGCCTGGGTGACCTGGTAGGGGGCGAGTGCCGCCGCGCGCGCCAGGGCCTCATCGGCCGAATCCGCCATGCTGAGCCAGGTGTCGGTGAGCAGGCAGGCGGCACCCTGCACCGCGGTTGCGGGGTCAGCCGTGACGCGCACATCGGCCCCCTGCTCGCGCGCCCAGGCCAGCACTTCTGGCGATGGTGCAAAGGCAGGCGGGCAGCCCAGCCGCAGCGTAAAGCCAAAGCGCGCCGCCGCCTCGATCAGCGAGGTCGCGACATTATTGCCATCCCCCAGCCAGGCGAGGGTCTGCCCGGCGATCGGCCCGCGATGCTCCTCGAACGTGAGGATATCGGCCATGATCTGGCAGGGGTGCGAGCACGGGGTGAGGCCGTTGATGATGGGAATGCTGGCGTGCTGCGCCAGGGCGTGGAGCTTTGCCGCGCTGTCCGTGCGGAGCATGATGCCGTCGACATAGCGGGAGAGCACGCGGGCAGTGTCGGCGATCGTCTCGCCCCGGCCGATCTGCGTGTCGCGCGCGGAGAGGACGATCACGTCCCCGCCCAGCTCGCGCATCGCGACCTCGAACGAGACGCGCGTGCGGGTTGAGGGCTTCTCGAAGATCAGCGCCAGGGTTTTGCCCGCGAGCGGTTTTTTGGCCCCGCGCCGGGTGCGCTTGTGGCGCGCGGCATCCTCCAGCATGGCGCGAAGCTGCGGGGCTGAGAAATCCTTGAGGTCCAGAAAATGCCGAGGCGCGGCGGCGTTCAGTTCCAGCACCGCGCTCATGGCGTGGCCTCCGCCATGGCGGGCGCGCAGGCCTGGGCGGCGGCGGCAAGCAGCGCCAGGGCCTCATCGCACTCGGCCCGGCTGACGATGAGCGGTGGCACCAGGCGCAGCACATTCTCCCCGGCGGCGACGGTGAGCAGGCCCTGGTCCAGCGCGGCCTTTTGGACCTGCGTGTTCGGCACCGCGCATTGCAGGCCGCACATCAGCCCGGCGCCGCGTGCGCCGGTGAACACGCCAGGGTGCTGGCGGGCCAGTGCCTCCAGCCCGCGCCAGAGGTGGCGGGCGGTATCGTCCACGCTCGCCAGGAAACCGGGGGCCAGAATCACGTCCAGCACCGCATTGCCCGCCGCGGCGGCGAGCGGGCTGCCGCCGAAGGTGGTGCCGTGGCTGCCGGGCACCAGGGCACGTGCGACGCGCTCCCGCGCCAGGACCGCGCCCATGGGGAACCCGCCGCCCATGCCCTTGGCGATGGACATGACATCCGGGGTGATGCCGGCCCACTCATGGGCGAATAATTTGCCGGTGCGGCCCATGCCGCACTGGACCTCGTCCAACCCCAGCAGGATCCCTGCCTCCGTGCACAGAACGCGCAACTGGCGTAAAAAATCTAGGCGCGCCGGGCGCATCCCGCCCTCACCCTGCACGGGCTCGATCAGCACGCCCGCTGTTTGCGCCGTGATGACGGCGCGCACGGCGGCGATATCGTTGAAGGGCACATGGTCGAAACCCTCCGTTTTCGGGCCGAATCCGGCCAGGTATTTCTCGTTCCCCGTGGCGGCGATCATCGCCAGCGTGCGGCCATGGAAGGCGCCTGCGAAGCAGATGACCCGGTATTTTTCCGGGCTGCCCGCATCGGCCATGGTTTTGCGCATGGCTTTCACCAGGCCCTCATTCGCCTCCGCGCCGGAATTACAGAACAGCACGGAATCCGCGAAGCTCGCCGCGACCAGGCGCTGCGCCAAGTGCTCCGCCTGCGGGATGCGATAGAGGTTGGAGACATGGATGACCCGGCCCGCCTGTTCGGCGATGGCGCGTACCAGGTGCGGATGCGCATGGCCCAGCGCGCTGACCGCGATGCCCGCCCCGAAATCCAGGTAGCGACGTCCGGAGCTGTCGAACAGATACGAGCCCTGCCCGTGCTCAAAGGCGATCTCGGCCCGGTTGTAGTTTGGCATTAGCGCGGCGATCATGGATGTGCTTTCAAGAACGGAAAGCGGGGAACATTGCGTAGATGAGGCAGGGAAGTCAAATTTACCGCCGGGCCGGGTTGATCTCGATCGTGTGTTTATGCGCCTTGCCGTCCTGCTTTGAGGCAACCGCGGTGATCTGGGGCGTGCGCCACGGCCATGTGGGCAAGGCGTTACGCGACGGGCTGGATTTCTGGGCCGGGGGGTTCCTGGCGCTGCACGGGCAGGTGCGGATGCTGTTCAATCCGCTGGCGTATCAGGCGTTTCTGTCCGGGCTGTATGGCAGGCTGCCTTATCATCTGTGGAGCTATCCGCCCAATTACCTGCTGCTGGCCAGCGGCTTTGGCTGGCTCTCGCCCTGGCATGCGGTGCTGGCGTTCGATGCGCTCTGCCTGCTCGCCCTGGCGCTGCTGCTACGCCTGGCGGAGAAATCCTGGTGGTTCATCGCCGCGCTCATCGCCAGCCCGGCGAGCCTTGAGAGTCTGCTCGAATATCAGAATGCTGCGCTCATGACGGCGCTGATCGGCGGCGGGCTGTTACTGTGGCGTACCCGCCCGCGCCTGGCCGGTGTGCTGATCGGCCTCGCCACCATCAAGCCGCAGCTGGGGCTGGTGCTGCCGTTATTTCTGCTCCGGCGCGCGCCCCTGGCCGTGGCCTATGCGGCGCTCAGCGCCATGGCTCTGGCCGCCGCCTCACTTTATGCGTTCGGCCCCGCTGCCTGGGAGGGGTTTTTGCACTTCACGAGCCCCACCATGGAGAATGTGCTGCTTACCGGCCGGCCGCCGGATTTCGCCGGGGGTCTGGTGAGCGTGTTCGCCAGCGTGCGCGGGCTGGGGGTGCCTGTCGCACTCGGCATCCAGGCCGGGGTGAGCCTGCTGGCGATCGTACTGGCCGCGCGCAGCCGCAGTACCGCCGTGCTGCTGCTGCTGGCTGCTTTGGCCAGCCCATATCTGCATGACTATGACCTGCTGGGGGCGACCCTCGCCGTGGCGCTGCTGACCGAGGAGCGGCTGCGCACGGGCTTTGCCGCGGGCGAGGCGATGCTGCTGTTTCTCGGCTGGTTCATGCCCGGCGTGCTGCCCTGGCTGCCGCAGTTCGCCCATGGGGTGCCGCTGCTGTTGCTGCTGCTCTTGGCAATCGCGCGGTGAAGTGATGGAGTCATGCCATGCGACTCCTCTCAGGTTCCACCCGCATTGCCGGAGTCATCGGCTGGCCCGTCGCCCATTCGCGCTCCCCCAGGCTCCACGGCGCCTGGCTGAACCGCCATGAGATCGACGGCAGCTATATTCCGCTGCCGGTGGCGCCGCCGGATTTTGTGGCGGTGGTGCGCGCGCTGGCCCGGGCCGGGTTTGCCGGGGCGAATGTAACGCTGCCGCACAAGCAGGCCGCCTTTGCGGTGTGCGACCACATCGCGCCCAGCGCGCAACGGGCCGGGGCGGTGAACACGCTGGTGTTTGGCGAGGCTGGCATCACGGGCTCGAATACCGATGGCTATGGGTTCATCGAGAACCTGCGCGCGCATGGGGTGAACCCGGGCGCGGGCCCGGCCCTGGTGCTGGGTGCCGGCGGTGCGGCGCGCGCCATCACGGCGGCCTTGCAGGAGGCGGGTGCGCGGGTGAGCCTGTGCAACCGCACAGCGGAGCGCGGCGCCGCCCTGGCCGCGCATCTGCCGCCCGCGCAGGTGCTGCCCTGGGCGCAGCGGGAGGCCGCGCTGGGCGATTTCGCGCTACTGGTGAACACCACCACGCTCGGCATGGAAGGGGCCGACCCGCTGGAGATGGATCTGGCGCGCGCGTCACCCGGCCTCACCGTGGCGGATATCGTGTACGCGCCGCTCATCACTCCGCTGCTGGCCGAGGCCGCGTCGCGTAAGCTGAAGGCCGTCGAAGGGCTGGGGATGCTACTGCACCAGGCCGTGCCGGGCTTTGCCGCCTGGTTTGGCGTCACGCCCGTGGTGGATGCGGCGCTTTACGGGCTGGTGGCCGGATGATGGTCATCGGCCTGACCGGCGGCATCGGCATGGGCAAATCCACCGTCGCGCGGATGTTCGCAGCCCACAGCGTGCCCGGCTTCAACGCCGATGACGCCGTGCACCGGCTGCAAGCCAAAAACGGCCGCGCCATTCCGCTGCTGGCCAGCGCCTTCCCCGGCATGGTGCGGCACGGCGTGCTCGACCGCGCGAGGCTGCGCGCGCTGGTGCTGCATGACGAGCCCGCCATGCGCCGGCTGGAGCGGATCATGCACCCGCTGGTACGCGCTGAGGAGCGGATTTTTCGCGCCAGGGCGCAGCGCGCCGGGCGGCGCGCCGTGCTGCTCGATATTCCGCTATTGTTCGAGACGAACAGCGCAGAACGTTTTGATCTGGTGATCACCGTTTCGGCGCCGCGCGCGGTGCAGATCAGCCGTGTACTGCGGCGCGGCTTGCCGCGCGCGCAGTTGGAGGCGATCATCGCCAGGCAGATGCCAGATGCGCAGAAGCGCCGCCTGGCGGACGTGGTGATCCCCACCGGTCTCTCCAAATTCCACACGATACGCGCGGTGCGCCGCACGGTACGAAGGATATTGCCATGAGCCGCAGCGTGTTGTTTGACACCGAGACCACCGGCTTTGACCCGCTGACCGGCGACCGGGTAATCGAGATTGCCGCCATCGAGCTGATCAACGATCTGCCGACTGAGAAATATTTCCATGCCCTGCTGGATCCGGAGCGGGATATTCCGGCGGAGACCACGAAGATCCACGGCATCAGCAATTTCCATGTGCAGGGCAAGCCGAAATTCGCCGAGGTTGCGGATGCGATGCTGGAATTTTTCGGCGAGGCGCCGCTGGTCGCGCATAATGCGCCGTTCGATTTCAATTTCATCAGCGCCGAACTCGCGCGGATCAAACGCCCCGGGCTGGAGGCGGCGCGGATGATCGACACGCTGGTGCTGGCAAAAAAACGCTTCCCCGGAATGCCCAACAGCCTGGATGCGCTGTGTCGGCGTTTTGAGATCGATCTCTCAGCCCGCACCACGCATAATGCGCTGCTGGACTGCAAGCTGCTGGCTGACGTTTATGTGGAGCTGACCGGCGGACGGCAGCGCGGGCTGGTGCTGGAGCGCGAGCCGGGCCTTGCCTTTGCGCAATATCAGCACGAGCCGGGGCGCGTTCCGCGGCCCATGGTGGTGGATGCGCAGAGCCTCGCCGACCATGCGGCGTTTATCGCGAAGTTAAAAGACCCGGTCTGGCGCAAAACATGAGTCTGTTTATACATGAAAGCTTTCACCGCAGCCGCAGCGGCCTTTTTCGTTCGGGTTCTCGAACGTAAAGCCGGTGGTGAGTTTGTCCTCGCGGTAGTCCATGGTGCTGCCGATGAGAAAGAGCGTGGCCTTGCGGTCCACCAGGAGGGTCAGGCCATGGCTCTTCACGATCTCATCCTGCGCGCCTGGGGCCTCCGCCCATCCCATGTCGTAGGACATGCCCGAGCATCCCTTGGTGGAGACCGAGATGCGCAACAGCCGCCCCGCCTCGCCGCCCGCGTAGAGCGCTGCCAGGCGCTGCGCCGCGGCTTGGGTGAGCTGCATCAGCGGCGGCAGTTCACGGCGGGTTTTTGGTGCGATGGTGGCGCTCATGATAAGGCTCCTTAGAACATGTTCAGCGAGAGACGGGCGTCCTCGCTCATCCGGCTCGGCTCCCATGGCGGGTCCCACACCGTCTCGACCGTGATATCGCCCACGCCCGGCACCGAGGCGATGGCGCTGCGCACCATCTCGGGCAGTTCCTGCGCCGAGGGGCAGGCCGGGGCGGTGAGCGTCATCTCGACTTTCACGTGGCCGCCGTCCGCGATCTCCACGGCGTAGATCAGCCCGAGCTCGTAGATATTCACCGGGATCTCCGGGTCGTAGACGCTGGCGATGGCGTTGATCACCGCCGTCTCGGTGACCAATGGCGGCGTCTCGCCCTCGGGTGTCCAGCTCGTCACCGGAATCATCTTCTGCTCATCCATGCGCCAACTATGCTCCCAATGCCTGCGCCAGCGCCGCCCAGGGCAGCGTGGCACAGCGAATCCGCGACCGATATTCCCACAGGCCCGCCAGCGCGTTCAGATCGCCCAGCGCCGGGTTGGTCTGCCCGGTTTCCACCATCTGCTCGAAGGCGGCGTGTAGCTCCGAGACCTCGGCTGCCGTTTTGCCCGCGACCGCCTCCGCCATCAGATCGGCGCTCGCCAGCAGGATGGCGCAGCCGCGCGACTCATGGCGCACCTGCGCGTTGCCGACAAAAACCTCCACTTGGTCCCCGCATACCGGGTTCTCGCCCTGCGCGTGATGCTCGAACGCGGCTGGTCGGCCGGCGAAGTGCGGGCTGCGGGCGCGCGCCATGATCAGCTCCTGGTAGAGTTGGGTCATCTCCTCGCTCATCGGAAGACCTGCTGGACGCGCAGCAGCCCGGACTTCAGCGCATCGATCTCGGCGCGCGTGGTGTAGACGCCGAAGGAGGCGCGCGCCGTGCTGGAGACGCCCAGACGGCCCATCAGCGGCTCGGCGCAATGGTGCCCGGCGCGCACCGCGATCCCCTGGCGGTCCAGCAGCGTCGCGATGTCGTGCGCGTGGATGTCCTGCATCACGAAGCTGATCACTCCGCCGCGGTCCTGCGCGCGGCCAAGAACGCTCAGGCCGGGAACGTCGGCGAGCATGTTCAGCGCGTGCTCGGTGAGGGCCCGCTCATGCGCGGCGATGGCATCGAACCCGATGGCTTCGACATAATCGATGGCGGCACCCAGGCCTATCGTCTCGATGATCGCGGGTGTGCCGGCCTCGAACCGGTGCGGCGGCCTGGCCCAGCTCGAGTGCGTATAGGAGACGCTATTGATCATATCCCCGCCGCCCAGAAACGGCGGCATATCCTCGAGAATTTCACGCCTGGCATAGAGTACGCCTATGCCGGTGGGGCCGTAGAGCTTATGGCCCGAGAAGACATAAAAATCCGCGCCGATCACCTGCACATCCACCCGGCGATGCACGATCGCCTGCGCGCCATCGAGCAGGATTTTCGCGCCCCTGGCGTGGGCGAAGGCGCACAGGCGCTCAGCCGGCGTGTAGCTGCCCAGCACGTTGCTCATATGCGTGATGGCGAGGAGCTTCACCTTGCCATCGGCGAACTGCGCCTCGAGCGAGGCGAAATCCACTTCGCCGGAATCAGTGATTTTAACGATCCGGAGCTCGACGCCGTGTGCGTCGCGCAGCATCTGCCAGGGCACCAGATTGGCATGGTGCTCCATCTCGGAGACGACCACCGCGTCCCCAGCTTTCAGCAGCGCGCGGCCAAAGCTGTGCGCCACGAGGTTAATGGACTCCGTGCCGTTGCGGGTGAACACGATTTCGTCGCGCGAGGCGGCGTTGATCAGCCCTGCCACCTTGTCCCGCACCGCCTCATAGGCCTCCGACGTGCGCTCGGACATGAAATGCAGGCCGCGATGCACGTTGGCATATTGCGCCTCCATGCAGTGCGCCATCGCGTCGATCACAGCGCGCGGCTTTTGCGCCGAGGCGGCGGAGTCCAGGAACACGAGCTTTTTGCCATGCACGGTTCGGGTGAGGATCGGAAAATCCTGGCGGATCCGCTCGACATCGAACGCGCCGGCTTGCAGAGCAGCGCTCATCTGGCGGCCTGGAACTGGGCAAATTCGGTCTCGAACATCGCCAATGCGGGTTCACTCGTCACGCTTTCCAGCGCCTCGGTTAAAAAGGCACGGATCAGCATGGCGCGCGCGTCATCCGGCGCGATGCCGCGGGAGCGCAGATAGAACAACTGCTCGGCATCCAGCGCGCCGATGGTGGCGCCGTGGCTGCATTTCACGTCATCGGCGAAAATTTGCAGCTCCGGCTTGATATCCATCTCGGCGGTATCCGACAGCAGCAACGCCTGGGTCATCTGGTAGCCGTCGGTCTTCTGGGCGATCCGGTCGACCTCGATCCTGCCCTGGAACACGCCGCGCGCGGCGCCGGAGAGCACGGATTTGACCGTCTGGCGGGAGGTGCAGCCCTTTGCTGCATGGGTGATGACCGAGGTGATATCCCCAAGCTGGCTGCCGCCCAGCAGCAGCGCCGCGTTGATGTGCGCGTGCCCGCCGGTACCTTGCAGGCGCACATGAAACTCCGCGCGCGAGATCTGCCCGCCCAGCAGCGCGGTGAAGCTCTCATAGGAAGCTGTCTTAGCGAGGTCGGCGCGAATGGTGGCAAGATGAAACGCCTCCCGGCTTTCATCCTGGAGGCGGTAGTGCGCGAGCGCCGCATCGTCGGCCAGGGTGATATCCATGACCGGATTATGCCAGTACACGCCGTCACCTTGTGCGACTTCAATCAGGGTCAGCCGGGCACCCGCCCCCAGCGTGATGCGGTGGCGCGGATGAAAGGCCATGGAACCGCCGCTGGCCTGCGAGACCAGCAGCACGCTGCCCGCATCCACGCCGGGCGGAATGAGCAGGGTCATGCCCGCCTGCGCGTGCTCGGCGTTGATTTGCGTCAGCGGCTGGGCGGAATGCTCCGCCACCGGGGTGAAAGGCTGGAGAAACGACAGCTCTGAGGATAGATGCGGCGCGAAGATGCCATTCAGGAACACCAGGCGCGGGATGGCGAGGTCCGGCAGGCTGAGCGGCGTGGGCGGGCTCGCCGGTGCGGTGAAGCTGATGGCAGATAGCGCGCGCAGATCCGTGTAGCGCCAGGCCTCGAGCTTGCGGGTGGGAAGAGCAGTCATGCGCTAAGCCGCCAGCCCGGCATAGCCATGCGCCTCCAGCGCGAGGGCGAGCTCCGGCCCTCCGGATTTCACGATCCGCCCCTCCGCCAGCACATGCACGGCATCGGGCACGATGTAGTCCAGCAGGCGCTGATAGTGCGTGATCACCAGGGCGGAGAATTTGAGCCCGCGCTGGGCGTTCACGCCATCGGCGACGATTTTCAGCGCATCGATATCGAGCCCGGAATCCGTCTCATCCAGGATGGCCAGGCCGGGTTGGAGCAGCGCCATTTGAAGCACCTCGTTGCGCTTTTTCTCGCCGCCTGAAAAGCCGACATTGACGTTGCGCTTCAGCATATCGTCCTGCATCGAGAGCGATTTGAGCGCGGCGCGGGCGAGCTTCAAAAACGCCACCGCATCCAGCTCTGGCTCAGCGCGCGCGCGCCGCACCGCATTCAGCGCGGTACGGATGAAGTTGGCATTACCCACGCCGGGCAGCTCCACCGGATATTGGAAGGCGAGGAAAACGCCGGCGGCGGCGCGGGCCTCGGGCGGCATGGCCAATAGATCGTGGCCGTTATAGATCGCTCCGCCGCCCGTCACCTCATAGCCATCGCGCCCGGCCAGAACGTAGGAGAGCGTGGATTTTCCGGCGCCATTCGGCCCCATGACGGCGTGGATTTCGCCGTCCGGCACTAGGAGGTCGACGCCGCGCAGAATCTCCTTGTCGCCAATGCGCGCCGACAGGTTCTTGATCTCCAACATCAGCCTACAGACCCTTCCAGCGACACGGATAATAGTTTTTGTGCTTCCACGGCAAATTCCATCGGCAACTCCTTCAAGACATCCTTGCAGAAGCCGTTCACGATGAGCCCGACCGCATCCTCCTCGGAGAGCCCGCGCGCGCGGCAATAGAACAATTGGTCCTCGGCGATCTTGGAGGTTGTTGCCTCATGCTCCACTTTGGCGGAGGCGTTCCGGCTCTCGATATAGGGCACGGTGTGCGCGCCGCACTCATCGCCGATCAGCAGGGAGTCGCACTGTGTGAAATTGCGCGCGCCCGAGGCACCCGGCATGATCTTCACGAGCCCGCGATAGGTGTTGTTCGACTGCCCAGCCGAGATACCCTTGGAGATGATGGTGCTGGTGGTGTTTTTACCGATATGGATCATCTTGGTGCCGGTGTCCGCCTGCTGGTGATGATGCGTGAGCGCCACTGAATAGAATTCACCCACCGAGCCATCGCCTTGCAGGATACAGGACGGGTATTTCCAGGTGATCGCTGAGCCGGTTTCCACCTGGGTCCAGGAGATTTTTGAATTCCTGCCGCGGCACGCGCCGCGCTTGGTGACAAAATTATAGATGCCGCCCTTGCCGTCGGCGTCGCCCGGATACCAGTTCTGCACGGTGGAGTATTTGATCTTGGCGTCGTCCAACGCCACCAGCTCCACCACCGCGGCGTGCAGCTGGTTCTCATCGCGCATCGGCGCGGTGCAGCCCTCCAGGTAGGAGACACTGGCACCCGCCTCGGCGACGATGAGCGTGCGCTCGAACTGCCCGGTATTGCGCGCATTGATCCGGAAATAGGTGGAAAGCTCCATCGGGCAGCGCACGCCCCGCGGGATGAACACGAAGCTGCCATCGGAGAACACGGCGGAATTGAGGGCGGCGAAGAAGTTATCGCCAGCCGGGACCACGCTGCCCAGATATTCCCGCACGAGCTCCGGATGGGTGCGTACCGCCTCGGAAATGGGGCAGAAAATGACGCCGGATTTGGCCAGGGTTTCGCGGAAGGTGGTGGCGACCGAGACGGAGTCGAACACCGCATCCACCGCCACGGTGGGGGATTCAACACCGGCCAGGGCGGCGCGCTCGTTCAACGGGATACCGAGCTTCTCGTACATCTCGAGCAGGCTGGGGTCGACCTCATCCAGGGATTTGGGCGCCGGGCCGGAGGGGGCGGCGTAGTAGTAGAGGTTGTCATAGTCTATGGGCGGGTGCTGCACGCGCGCCCACTGCGGCTCCGCCATCTTTTGCCATTGGGCGAAGGCTTTCAGCCGCCACGCGAGCAGCCACTCCGGCTCATCTTTTTTGGACGAGATCAGCCGCACGATCTCCTCGTTCAGCCCTTTGGGGAAGGCCTCCATCGCGATCTCGGTGGTGAAGCCGTATTTATATTTGGCGGCGGCCAGCGCGCCCATCGTATCGCGGGTTTCAACGGCGGCGGACATCAAAGCACCTCATGCAGGGAGACAGGGACAGGCAGACGAAAGGCGCGCGGCACGGCGGCGGCGGCCATGTCCGCCAGGGTGATGCCGGTCAGCGCCTCACGGATCGCGTCGTTCACCGGGTCCCACCGGCCCGCCACGGGGCAAAGGGACTGGCTCTCGCAGCCTAGTCCCCCATCCACGCACGAGGTGAGGGCGATCGGGCCGTCGATCGCCATGATCACCTCGGAGATCGGGATCTGGGACAGGCGCCGGGCCAGACGATAGCCGCCTCGCGCGCCCCGCGTAGAGATGACGAGCCCCCGGCCCGCCAGCGCCTTCAATACTTTCGCGACGGTCGGCTCGGGGATGCCGATGGCCGCGGCGATGCCGGGCGAGGTGGCGACGCCGTCGGCTGCATCCAGCCGCACGAGGGCGACCACGGCATAATCGGTGAGGCGGGATAATTTCAGCATCTGCGCTCCGATAGTGGACCATTCAGGTCCTGATTGCCAGATGGGGCATCGCGCGGCGCGCGTCAAGCCATGTTCATGATCAGTCCGGGCAGCGCATCGGCGGTATCGACACTGTAGGTGCCTTGGGCCTGGCCATAGCCCCAACGCACGAACACGCTGGGCAGGCTAAGGCCAGCGGCGGCCTGCATGTCGTTCGCATGGTCGCCCACCATCACCGCCTCCGCCACGCCAAGGCCGGCCAGGGTAACCGCCAGATGCCGCGGGTCTGGTTTGCGAAACCGCGTGGAATCCCCGCCTGTCACCACGGAGAAATGGTCCGCCAGGCCGAGGGCTGCCAATATGTGCCGGGCCGCGCGCTCCGGCTTGTTGGTGCATACGCCCAGCGGGTAGCCGGCCTGGTGCAGCGCCGCCAGCGCCGCCGGTATGCCGGGATAGGGCCGGGTGCGCTCGGCCGAATGTGGCTCGTACTCGGCGATGAAGGCGCTGAGATGGCGCGGCTGCGCAACCCCGCCACGCGCGGCGAAGCCGCGTGCCAGCAACGCTTGGGCGCCATCGCCGATCATCTCCCGCACGGAATCCGCGCTGAGCGGGGCCAGGGCGTTAGCCGCCAGCACGCGGTTCAGCGCCGCGCAGATGTCCGGGCAGGAGTCGATCAGCGTGCCGTCCAGGTCGAACACCACCGCCCGCATGAAACACTCCGCCATATGATGTGATGGCCGATGCTTTGACACGGGATGGCGGCTGACGCTACCGGCTTGCGGTGGGTGAACGGGAGTGGGCGCATGTGCGGGATCGTGGGTGTGGTGGGGATGGCGCCGGCGGCACCTTTGCTGCTGGATGGCTTGAGCCGGTTGGAGTATCGCGGCTATGATTCAGCCGGCATCGCGACGCTGGTGGACGGGCAGATCGAGCGCAGGCGGGCACAGGGCAAGCTTGTCAACCTGGCCACGGCGCTAGACCGCTCACCCCTGGGCGGTATTACCGGCGTCGGCCATACGCGCTGGGCCACGCATGGCGCGCCCACCGAGGCGAATGCCCATCCGCACGGCACCGCGCGCGTGGCGGTGGTGCATAATGGCATCATCGAGAACCATATGGCACTGCGGGTCGAGCTTGAGGCGCAGGGCCAGGTTTTTTCCTCCGAGACCGACACCGAGACCGTGGCCCAGCTGCTCGACCTGCTGCTGGGCCAGGGCCTGAGCCCGGTGGCAGCCGCCCGGGCGGCGTTTGCCCGGCTGGAGGGCGCCTATGCGCTGGCGCTGATCTTTGCCGGGCATCCGGAGCTGATCATCGGGGTGCAGAGCGGCGCACCGCTCGCCGTGGGGTTTGGCGAGGCGGAGATGTATCTCGGCTCGGACGCGCTAGCCCTGGCGCCGCTGACCAGCCAGATTGCGTATTTGCAGGACGGCGAATGGGTAGTGCTGCGCCGCTCGGGCGCGGATTTTTTCAACCGCGCGGGCGAGCCGATCACGGTTACCAAAAAACACACGAACCTCACCGGAGCGGCGATCGCCAAGGGAAACTTCCGGCATTTCATGGAAAAAGAGTTGCATGAGCACCCGGTGGTGATCGGCGATGTGCTGCACCGCATGGTGGATTCGGCCACGCGGATGCCGGCACTGCCCGCCCTGCCCTTCAACCTCGCCAGCCTCTCGCGCATCACGCTCAGCGCCTGCGGCTCGGCGTTCTACGCCGGGCTTACCGCCAAATTCTGGCTGGAGAACATCGCCCGCATGCCCGTGGATGCCGATGTGGCCTCGGAATTTCGTTATCGTGCGCCGCCGCTGCCCGAAGGCGGGTTGGGATTGCTCGTCAGCCAGTCCGGCGAGACGGCGGATACGCTGGCCGCGCTGCGCTACATGCGCGGGGCCGGCCAGCCGATCCTCTCCATTCTCAATGTGCCGGAGAGCAGCATGGCCCGCGAGTCCGACGCCGTGCTGGAGACGATGGCCGGGCCGGAGGTCGGTGTCGCCAGCACCAAGGCCTTCACGGCGCAGCTCACCGTGTTGGCCGTCTTTACGCTCGCGGTGGCGCAGGCGCGCGGCGCACTCACCCCGGCGCAGGTTGCGCAACGCTGCGACGCGCTGCTGGAGCTGCCCGCCCGGGCCGCCGAACTGCTGGGCCAGGATGGGCCGATCCGCGCGCTGGCGGGCCGGATCTCCGAGGCGCGGGATGTGCTGTATCTCGGCCGGGGGGCAAACTTCCCCATCGCGCTGGAGGGCGCGCTGAAGCTGAAGGAGATCAGCTATATCCACGCCGAGGGCTATGCCGCCGGTGAGATGAAACACGGGCCGATCGCGCTGATCGATAAATCCGTGCCGGTGATCGCCATCTGCCCGTCCGGCCCGTTGTTCGAGAAGACTGCCTCGAACCTGCAGGAAGCCGCGGCGCGCGGCGGCCAGATTATCGTGCTCTCAGACCGCGCCGGAGCAGGCCAGCTCGCGAGTATCGCCACCGAGACGATTCTGCTGCCCGGGATCGACCCGTTCGCCGCGCCGATTTTATATGCGATCGCCGTGCAGATGCTGGCCTACCATGTGGCCGTGCTCAAGGGCACGGATGTCGACCAGCCGCGTAATCTCGCCAAATCCGTCACCGTGGAATAGGCTGGGATTGTCTTTCGAGCAGGTCTATCCTGAAGCTTTCCGCTCGGACGCACTTGCGCAGGACCAGAGCGCCACGGCACGCATCGATGAAAATCTTCGCTGCGTCGTCTCCACTGCATGGCTCATCGATCGGCCCGGTAAAATTCACCAGCAATATCCAGCCACCGGGCAAAATGCTGCCAGTCGCGAGATGGGCGACGCGGGCAATGTCTCGGGGCGACAGGAAGTATAGCACCTCGGAGCAGATGATAAGGTCGAATGATCGGTCGCTCGGCCAGACATAGGGCACCGAGAAATTTTCAAACCGGACGTGCGGCAATCCGGCGCAATATTTCCGCGCGTCGGCCAGTGCGGTTTCAACGAGGTCGATCGCGAGCAGGGAGCGGCATCGGGCGCTGAGCAATTTTGTCAGAATACCGATCGAGCAGCCGATCTCGAAAACATTATGAAAATTCCTGTCCTCCAGGGCCGCTATCGTTGCCGCATATTTTGTCTTTTCATAGTCGCTGGAAGCGAAATTCCATGGGTCCGGGTTCGCTGCGTAGAGTTCTTCAAAATATGTCGCGGGGCGGGATGTGTTGCGGCCACTCATGCGATGAAGACCTCAAAAGGCCGGGCGCAAATGGCCAGAAGATCGACAGGTAATATGAAGCCGTTGGGGCAATCCGCGATGAGATCGCCGGTCTGCGATCGATGCGCCGCGATCACGCGTGTTTTCATGCTCAGATGCGCCGTGATATCCAGCCGCCAGCCGCCTGCACGCGGTTCGTCGAGCAGATCATTGTTATTTCGCAACCAGCCCCAGAGCGGATATGAGAGCAATTGAAAATCCGCCCGCCGCGCCACCGCTTCCGCGATGGCCGCCGCCGCCACATGATCACCATGCGGATCCCCGGCCCAGGGCGCTATCAACAGCGTGCAATGCCCGGCCCGAGCGATTTTTAATAGTGATACCGTAATATCCTGCGAGCCCGGGCCCGAAGCGGGCAACTGGCTGTCCGGGTAGCGCAGAAAATTTAGGTTAGCGGCGGGCAGCCCCAGCATATTAGCCGCTTGCAGCGCCTCTGCTTCCCGAACTGCGCGCAGCCGCGCGGGCGGGAAGGCTACGGAGCCTGGATGCGAGGCGGCGCCGTCGGTCAAAATCACCACATGGGGGCTAAGGCCCGCCGCGCAGGCCGCCGCGATAAAGCCGCCGCAGCCCAGGCTTTCATCATCGGCGTGCGGGGCCAGAACGAGTGCCCGACGACCACGCAGCAGGGCGTGGATATCGGCCATCGGCAGCGCCATGAAGCCTGCCAATATGTCGGCCACGGTTCTCAATCCGCACCCGGCAGATTCGCATGAAAATAATGCCGGGCGGCGTCTGTCAGAGTCTCAT
This sequence comes from Pseudomonadota bacterium, assembly GCA_021798575.1. Lineage (GTDB taxonomy): Bacteria > Pseudomonadota > Alphaproteobacteria > Acetobacterales > Acetobacteraceae > Acidocella. The sequence continues at coordinate 18,806 of JAJZGI010000028.1, forward strand.
CGGGTGCTGGTTGGCGCAGATAGGTTGCGAGATCCCGGCAGATACGCTCCGCCGGGTGCCCCAGGATGAACGCGCCAAGCCCGAGGCCGCGCTGGGTCAGCCGCATGGCCTGCAAGCAGGCGTCCTCGACCGCCAGGCGGGCGAGGTTGACATAGGCGACAATGGCCGCGTCGCTTTCATCCTCCAGGCAGGCCCGCAATGCAGCCTGGGTCAGCCATAGGCGCGCGGTCTCATGCGCCATTACCATCTTGCCGAAGCGCGCCTGCTGGTGCGGGTCCGCCCCTCGCTGCCGCTTGCATATTTCAGCCCGATGCAGCTTGATGAGTGCGGTCAACCCGCCGAGCGCGCCGGCGGAACCGCGCCACGCGCCAGCGGAAAAAACCGGCTCCCGCAGATAATCCCCCACCGCGCCCAGCAAAGCACCTTCCGCAACCTGCATTCCGGCGAGATCGACGCTGCCGGTTATCGCCGCGCGCATGCCGCTGAGTTTAATGGTGTTCGGTTGAACACGGGTTCCGGGTTCCAGCGATATCACCAGCATCTGCGTTCCATGTTCGGTCGCGGCGGTGATCAGCGCCCGGGTTGCCACGCCCGCACCGGAACAGAAGGCTTTGCCGCCTTGCAGGCGCCAGCCGCCTGAACATGAGCGCAAAACAGCGGCGCCATCCTGCGGGTCTGTCACCCACAGCGCGAATAGCTCGCCCGCCGTGGCATCCTCAGCGCAACGAATTTGGAGACCTCGTGTGCCATAGCGGCAGATGAGCTGTAATGCGTTGACATGCGCCTCATACAGCCGCGCCACGGCGAGGCTGGCCTCGCCCAGTTCCTGAAACAGTTTCAGCAGGTCCACAGCGCCGTCTGATCCGTATCCAAAACCAAGGCCGCCGAGGGATTCGGGCAAGGTGGCACGTAACGCCCCGATATGGCGGAGATGCGCGAAGCTCTCCTGCGGAAAGCCTGCTTCCTCATCCGTCCGCACGGCCTCATCCGCGATGCTGGGTGACACGCCCACCACCGCCGCGAGCAACGCCTGGCGCTCAGGGCGCATGGCCAACGGCAAAACCCCCGAACACGGATCGCGGTTTAGGCTGCTGCACGGCGCGCGTGTTCTTTATCCGTTGCAGCAGTATCTGTGCGCTGCGGGTCTCCCGGCTGAGGTGGGAAGTCGGCACGCGGCGGCGGCGCAGCACCGGGCTTTCGCGCTCGATCTCCGCCCATGCGGCGCCAAAAAATGGCGAGTCCAAAGCACGGTGCAGCGTATCCTGCCTGATCAGTAGATCCTGAGCAAACAACGTGGCGCTGCACTGGCCATCACGAACCTCGCGTAATGCGGCTCTGGCCTTGGCGCGTCGGTAGACATCCACAACGGGTTCAATCGCCTCGTCGAGAAATTCATCGGCCTTTATCAGCCTGCGGCGGATCGTCTCGGCCATGCCACCGGCGGCGCGACCCTCCAGCCGACCCGAGACGATGACCTTGATATGCGGCGCGTGGCGGATACGGGCGTCGACGTGCCGCAGCTTTTCGATCAGGGCGCGGTCCTCGCCGCTCGGCACGCGCGGCGCGCCGCCGATACGATGCAGAAACCCACTCTTCATGGCGATGCTCGCGCCCGAATTCTGCTGGTGGCGCGGCCAGGGGTCGGCCGGGTCCGGATCGATGGATGAAGTGATCTGATCGATAATTTTTAGCAATGATCTCTCGCGCCGGTCGGCAGATATCAGACGATCCGTCAGCTGATGCAGATCGGCAGGGTCGATCTCCGCCATTCCGCAGACTACATCGGCGCCCGCGTTGATCTGCGCGACATTATCGGCGATCCAGGTGTGGTCTGGTAGCGCGTCGGCGTCGGTTGTCAGCACCAGGCCATCGGCGAGCCCCATGGCATGGCCGAGCGCCAGGCGGCGTGCCTCCCCGGCCGAGGCATCCACACCGGAGAGTTCATAATTTTCAATTCTGATGTCAGGCGCGTCCCGTTGCGCCGCGGTGCATATCCGCAACGTGAGATCCGTACAGTTATTCAGCAGCAATAGGATCACATCCGGTTTTTGAGTCTGCGCCCGTAACCGTTCAAGGCAGATGCGAATCACCGCTTCTTCATTTTTAACCGGCAGCGCGACGATGACCTTACCGGTTGCAACCATTGCCGATATGTGTCGCTGCGTTCGTGCAGCCGCAATGAACCGAGCCCTGGTTTCGGGAATTTCATGTACGCTCAATCATGTCAGGAGCGGGCAAGATAGGCCCGCCAGCCGCCATGGGCGGTGATATCCTCCGCGCCGTTGAGCGCATGGGCCTCGCACAAAAACCCGGAATGCACCGTGCCGTCGGCCAGCTGCACCCGGCCGATGCCCATGGGGGCGGGCAGGTCGGCCAGGAAGCGCCCAAGCGATTGCGCGCTGAGGCCCCAGACCTCCACGGCGATGCCGGCACCGGCAAAGCCGGGGCTGCGCGCCAGGCCGGGTTTTTTCGGTGTCGTCGCCAGCGCATGGAGCCTGTAGTCCGCCGCCGTGGTGCTGGCGCGCACCAGCCGGGCGCCGAGTGCCAGCAGCTCGTAGTTCAACGCCATGCCGCTCATATGCGCCCCGGCCACCACCAGAGTCGCCTCATCTGACACCGGCGGACAGAGGGCCTGCGGTTGCGCCCCGTGCACGCCCGCTCCGGCACCCAGGGCCAGATGCAGCGTGCCGGCGTGGGCGGCAAGCGACGCCTCGGAAAATGCCTGGCCGATGAGGCTGACGCCAAACGGCAGGCCATTTGTGCGGAACCCGGCCGGCAGAGCGATGGCGGCCAGATCCAACAGATTCACAAAATTAGTGTAGCGCCCGAGTGTGGAATTATGGGCGACCGGCTGCTCGCGCATCTGCGCCACGGTGAAGATCGTGGGGGTGGTCGGCAGCAGCAACGCATCCACCCGCCCCAGTTCAGCCTTTGCTGCGTGGCGCAGGCCCTGCACCCTGTAAATGTCCCGGAAGGCATCGGCGGCGGAGAATCGCTTTGCACCGCCGATGATCCCCCGCACCGTGGGCTCGATGGATGCCGCATGGCTGTCGTGGAACGTTTCCAGCGCCGCCAGCCGCTCGGCAACAAAAGCGCCATCGTATAGCAAGGCGGCGATATCGCGGAACGGCGCGTAGTCGATCGTTTGCACCGCCCAGCCGAGGCTGGCCGCCTGCTGCACCGCCGCCGCATACAGCGCCGCGGCTTCACCATCTCCCGCGAAGTCCTGGTCATGGGCCGCGAGCACGCCCAGCTTCGGCACCGATGATAGAGCCTGCGCGTGTGGCCTGCGCGAATAGGCATCCGCCGCGTCGAACCCCTGTGCCACCTCCAGCACGGCCAGGGCGTCGGCGGCGGAGTTGGCGAACAGGGCGACGCAGTCCAGGCTTTTGCAAGCGGGCACCACGCCGGTCGTGGGGATCAGCCCGATGCTGGGTTTGAGCCCGATGATATTGTTGCATGCGGCGGGGACGCGGCCCGAGCCCGCCGTGTCGGTGCCCAGCGCAAAGGCCGCCAGCCCCGCCGCGACCGCCACGGCCGAGCCGGAGGACGAACCACCGGAGATGTAGTCGGCATGGAAGACGCAGCGCGGTGCACCAAAGGGTGAGCGGGTACCGTTCAACCCCGTGGCGAACTGGTCGAGGTTGGTCTTGCCCAGCAAGATCGCCCCGGCGGCGCGCAACCTCACTACACAGGTAGCATCGGCCTGGGCGGTATAGGCAAAATCCGGGCAGGCGGCGGTGGTCTGCATGCCAGCCACGTCGATATTGTCCTTCACCACATAGGGGATGCCAGCCAGCGGCAATGCCGGGTCCACCGCGCGGGCCTGGGCCAGTGCCGTCTCCCGTGGGACGAGGGAGATGAACACCGCCGGGTCGGGCCAGGTGGCGATTCGGGCATAGAGCGTCTCGATCAGCGTGACCGGGCCCAGCCCGGCGGCGAAGGCCGCGCGCAGGGTTGGAATTTCCAGCAGGTCGGGGATCATCATGCGCTTGCCTCGATGACGCCGAGGCGCTGCCCGGCGCGCACGGCCTGCCCGGGTGCTGCGGCGAGGCTGACCAGCCGACCGCCGACGGGGGCTGACACGCGCACCTCCATCTTCATGGATTCCAGGATCATCAGGGGCTCGCCAGCCGCCACGTTCTCGCCCGGCGTTTTCAGCACCTGCCACACGCTGCCGGGCACCGGGGCGGTGATGGCCCGCGCGCCGGGTGGGAGCGCATCATCAGGTACAGCGGGCGGCAGGTCCGGCTCTTCAAAACTCTGCAAGCCTTTGGCGATCCAGTCCTCGCGCTCGGCGGCAAAGGCGGCGCGCTGGCGATGCTGGAAATCGGCGATTCTCCCGCTATGCTGAGCGCAGAAAGCAAGATGCTCGCGCAGCGAGAAGCTGCTCTCTTCGATGCGCGGCAGGTAGCGGCCATGGGGGAATGCCTCGCGCTGCTCCAGCAGTTCGGCCTCCGAGACCTCGACAAAGCGGATCTGGTCGAAGTGCCGCAGCAGCCAGGGTTGCTCGAAAGGTGCGGCGCGGCGGTGCGTGTTCCACACCTGGATGGTGCGGCCAAAGAGCTGGTAGCCGCCCGGGCCCTCCATGCCATAGACGCACATATAGGCGCCGCCGATACCCACGGCGTTTTGCGGCGTCCAGGGCCGCGCCGGGTTGTATTTGGTGGTCACCAGCCGGTGCGAAAGGTCGTAGGGTGTGGCGACCGGCGCGCCCAGATACACATCGCCCAGGCCGAGCACCACATAGGAGGCGTCAAAAATAATGCGCTTGACGTCCTCGAGATGCTCCAGCCCGTTGATGCGCCGGATGAACTCGATATTGTCCGGGCACCAGGGGGCATCCGGCCGCGTCGTCTCCTGGTATTTGCGCATCGCCAGACGGATTTGGGAATCATTCCAGGAGAGCGGCAGATACAGCGTGCGCCCTCGCACCACCATCTCCTCAGGCGGTGGCAGATACGGCAATATCCCGTCTACCGCTGCGATGAGTCTCGCGACATCGGTCACGTTCCGGTCGAAATGCACCTGCAACGAACGAATACCCGGCGTGAGGTCGACGATACCGGGCACGCGCTCGGCCTCCAGCGCGTCGCGCAGCCCCTGGGCGCGCAGGCGCAGCTCGAAATCGAGCTTCATGTCGCCGAATTCGATCAGGATATTCTCATTGCCGGCGCGGCGGATGACCGTGTCCCTGCGCGCCTCGATGATCGCCGGGGCGGCATCGCCGAGGATGAAACGCACCTTGTCGCCGGGTTTGAGTTGCCCCAGCTTCCATTGATGGTCGCGCATCACCACCGCCGGGCACACGAAGCCGCCCAGCGAGGGGCCGTCCGGCCCGAGCAGGATGGGCATGTCGCCGGTAAAGTCGATCGCGCCGATGGCGTAGGCGTTGTCGTGGATATTGGAAGGGTGAAGCCCGGCGTCCCCGCCGTCGGCGCGCGCCCATTGCGGCCGTGGGCCGATCAACCGCACGCCGGTGCGGGCCGAATTGTGATGAACCTCATAGCTGGCGGCAAACAGCGCCGCTATATCATCCTCCGTGAAGAAATCAGGCGCGCCGTGCGGACCCAGGCGGACCATGAGCTCCCAGTCATGGGTCAGGGGCGGGCGATCCGTGGGTGGCATTTGCGGCAGCGGGACAGCAGGGTTGAAGCGCAACGTATCGCCCGAGCGCAGCGCGCCGCCATGGTGGCCGCCAAAGCCGCCCAGCGTGAAGGTGGCGGTGCTGCCCAGATATTCGGGTGCTGCAAAGCCGCCGCTGACCGCCAGATAGCTGCGCTGCCCCGGGCCGATGATGCCGCCCAGGGTGAGGATCTGCCCGGCTTGTACCGGCACGGGTGTGAAACAGGGTATGGGTTGGCCATCCAGCGCCGCCGTCATGGTAGCACCGGCCAGCGCGATGGTGGTTGGCGCCATAAAGCGCAGCGAAGGGCCGGTATGGGTCATCTCCAGCACCGGGGCACCATGGGCGTTGCCCAGTATCGCGTTGGCGAGAGCGTGGCTGCGCCCGTCCATCGGGCCGGAGGGCGGCACACCGACCTCCCAGTAGCCCAGCCGACCGGGCAGGGATTGCAGGCTGGACATCGCCCCACCCTCCAGCACCGCGATGCTGCGCGGCGCGTAACGGAACGCGGCCAGCGTGCGGGTGGTCATCTCACCCGCGCGAAACTCGGGCAGCGCCAACACCTCCTGCAGATAGTTGAGGTTGGTCTCGATGCCGAAAACGCTGCTATGCGCGAGGCCCGCCTGCAATTTTTCCAGCGCCTCGGCGCGCGTAGCGCCGGTCGCGATGAATTTGGCGAGCATGGGGTCGTAATAGGGCGAGACCGTGCTGCCTACCTGCACCCAGCTGTCCACGCGCAGGCCGGGCGCCGGGGTGAATTCAGTGAGCGTGCCCGCACTGGGGGCAAAATTCTCCGCCGGGTTCTCGGCATAGAGCCGCGCCTGCACCGCCGCACCGCGCGGCGTGAACGCATCGGGCAAGGTGAATGCGCCCGCCGCCTGCTCGATCATCCAGCGCACAAGGTCCACGCCGTAGACCTCCTCGGTCACGCCATGCTCCACCTGTAGCCTTGTGTTCACCTCCAGGAAGTAGAATTCCTGCGCCTGTGCGTCATAGACAAACTCGACCGTGCCCGCGGACTCGTAATTCACGGACTTCGCCAGCGCGATGGCCGCGCGTTGCAGCGCCACCTGCGTCGCCTCGGGCAGATTTGGTGCGGGCGTCTCCTCGATGATTTTCTGATTGCGCCGTTGCAGGGAGCAGTCCCGCGTGCCCAGCGCCACCACGCCGCCCTTTCCATCGCCGAAGATCTGCACCTCCACATGGCGCGCGCGGGTGACGAATTTTTCCAGAAACAACGCCGCGTTGCCGAAATTATTGGCCGCCAGCCAGGCGATCGACGCAAAACGCTCGGCCAGCTCCTCCGGCGTGGCGCACAGCACCATGCCGATGCCACCGCCACCGGCGCTGCTCTTGAGCATGACCGGGTAGCCAACACGCGCGGCCTCGGACAATGCATCCTGCGCATCGGCGAGCAGGCCGGTGCCGGGCAGCATCGGCACGGACGCGGCCTGGGCCAGCGCGCGCGCCGTGTGTTTGAGGCCGAATTTGCGCAGATGCTCGGGACGCGGGCCGATGAACATGATCCCCGCCGCCGCCAGGGCTTCTGCGAATTCCACACGCTCCGAGAGGAAGCCATAGCCCGGATGGACCGCCTGCGCGCCTGTCGCCTTGCAGGCGGCGATGATGGCATCGGCGTTGAGGTAGCTCTCGGCCGCCGGTGCGGGGCCGATGCGCACCGCCTCATCCGCCGTCAGCACCGGCGCTGCAAACCGGTCGGCATCGGAATAGACCGCCACGGAGGCGATGTTCATGTCGCGCAGGGTGCGGCAGATCCGAGCCAGGATCTCGCCCCGGTTGGCGATGAGGATTTTGCTGAACATCACGGTTGAGTGATGATGATCTGGATCGGCGTGGGCGTGAAACCGTTGCACGGATTATTGACCTGCGGGCAGTTCGAGATCAGCACCAGCACGTCCATCAGCGCCTCCAGCTCCACATATCCGCCGGGCTGCGAGACACCGTCATCCACGGTCAGCTCGCCATCCGGGCGGATCGGCACATTCATGAAAAAATTCACGTTCGCGACGAGGTCGCGCTTGCTCATGCCATGGCGCGCCGCGAGGAAGAGAAAATTCTCGCGGCAGGCGTGCATATGGAGCGTCTCATGGCCGAAGCGCACGGTGTTGGACTCGCACGAGCAGGCGCCGGCGCAGGTGTCGTGAAAGCCGCAGGTGTCAGCGATGATTTTCACCATCGGGCGCAGTTCGTCGGAGAGCAGCACCGAGCCGGTAGTGAGGTCGTAGCGCCCGCCCTGGGCGGCCTGGGCGGCCAGCGTGTCCTGCGCCGAGTAGCGCTCCGAGACATCATCGGCACTATAGAACAACGCGTCCACCGCCTGCTGGGAGCAGAGGTCGATGATGCGCATGATCTGCCCGGCCCTGAGCACGGCGGAATAAGGCGCGCGCGCGGGGACGATCACGTCGGAGAGAATATGGCTCATGGCGTGAAGACCTTGTCCGTATTGAAAAAACCACGCGATGACTCGTCAGAATAGTTGCGGCATGGGTCATCGGGCTGGGCGATGGGCGCGCGCCAGATCGTGTATCGCAAGGTGCCGGTCGCCGTCTGCACAGGGCTCAGCGCGTGCGGCGTATTGGAGAGTGCGACGAGCAGGTTCATCTCGGCGCGGAGTTCCACCTGCGCGCCTGGGGGCGGGTTACCCCGCCAGCGCATCCGGCCCGCCTCGTCCACGGCCACGGGCGAGAAGAGTGAGAGGGCGGGCGCGACATCGCGCCGGGAGAGCCCGAACTTGGCGGCGGCGGCGCGCAGATTATCCCGCCCGTTGCGCCCATTGGTTTGCGCCGGGGAGTTGGGGCCGATGATCGTGTCGTGCCCGGCGCCGGAATCCGCGATGATCGCGGCCAGCACGCGCCCCATGTCCGAGAACAGCACGCGCCCGGTGGTAAGCCGCGTCGTCCATTGCAGCTTGGCCGTGTCTCCTGCGTTGTAGCGCTCCGAGGTGTCATCGGCGTTCCATAGGAAGAGCGCAGCACCTGGCGTTGCGCGCTCGTTGCTCACGCGCAGCGCGGTGCCGCGCGCCAGGCGCAGGCAGGCATAGGCGCCGGGCGGCAGCGTGTCGGCATCCACCACCTGTGCCGCCGGGATATCCGCGAACAAAGCGACAGGCTCATTGGTGGCGCGCGCGCGGGCCTGCGCCTGCAACGCCATATAGCGGGCGCGGTATTGTTGTGGAGTTAGATCATTTAGATCAAGCATCTGTCATTCTGCCTTGGTTAGGGCCTGGGCCATGATAGCCTCGATACGCGCGCTCTCGACCGGGAAACGCCCAGGTGCTCCGGCGCAATGGCCAAAAGCGGAGGCGAGCGGCAGCAGCGTCGCGTTGGCTATGGCGTCGGCCTCGAAAGCTGCGTCGTCGGCGGTGAAATAATGATCGCTCTCGCACGGCACGAGGAAGCAGCGCGCCGTGATCCGCCGCAGACATTCTATCGCCGCCTCGCGCGGGCGGGCGGTACCCGCCCAGACCTGCAACACGGCGAGCAGGTCCGCCGCGCGGTGCGCCTGATGATCCCGCGCCCAGCCATCCAGCAACTCCTCCAGGCTCGCGAAGCCAAGCTCGCGATACCGCGCGTCACGAAAAAATTCCGCCGAGTACGCCCAGCCGCAGTAGGCGCGGCCGAACAGCCCGAGGGCGAGTTGCTCCTCCACCTGCGGCACCGCCTCCAGAATGCTGGTGACGCCTAACAGGAATGAGGCATTGACCGGCCAGCAGAAAGCGGTGCCGCACACTGCTACGACATTGGCGACCATCTCGGGGAACAGCATGGCCCAGTGCAGCGCCTGCATGGCACCCATGGACCAGCCCGCCGCCAGGGCCAGGCGGCGCACACCCAGATGCGTCAGCAAGACGTGCTGGGCGCGGATATTATCCTCCAACGTGAGGTACGGGAACGAAGCAGGGCCGACCAGATGGCTGGGCGACGTGGAGACGCCGTTGCCGAACAAATTCGTCGCGATGATGAAATAACGCGAGGAGTCCAGTGCGCGCCCGGGTCCGATGAGCGGCGCGTAATGATCGTGCGTGCCCGTGTAGTAACTGGGCAGCAGCACGGCATTGTCCCCCGCGTCGTTCAGCGCGCCCCAGGTGGCGTAGGCGAGGCTGGCGTCGCGCAGGATGCCGTTTTGTCCCACGTCGAGCATGAATCGTTGCTCGCGCATCTCAGAAAAAACTGAGATAGCGGTCATATTCCCAGTCCGAGACGTGGTAGGCGTAGCTCGCCCATTCGTCGCGCTTATAATCCAGCCAGGCGCCGAACATCGCCTCACCGAAGACCTCGCGGCCCAGCGGGTCGACGGCAAAGGCGTCGAGCGCCTCGATCAGGCTGCCGGGGAGCGTGCGGATGCCAAGCTGCGCCAGGTCCGTGGCGGACTTCATATACATGTTCTCGATGTTCGGCTCGCCGGGGTTGAGCGCATTCTCGATCCCCTCCAGCCCTGCCGCCAGCACCATCGCCGCCGCCAGATACGGGTTGCAGGCGGAATCCGCCGCCCGCAGCTCGACGCGCCCGCCGCCCAGCGGAATGCGCAGCGCGTTGGTGCGGTTGTTGTTGCCGTAGCAGCACAATACCGGCGCCCAGGTGAAGCCCGAGGCCGAGCCCTGCTTCACCAGCCGCTTATAGCTGTTCACGGAGGGCGCGATGACGGCGCAGATGGCGGGCAGATGTTTGAGGACGCCCGCGATGAATTGATAGCCCAGCTGGCCGAGGTTACAGCCGCGCGGATCGTCCCGGTCGGCGAACAGATTGATCCCGCTCTGCGCATCCGCGAGCGACATGTTGAGATGCGCGCCCGAGCCTGCGCGGTCGGCGAATGGCTTGGGCATGAAGCTCGCGAAGCCGCCGTGTTTTTTGGCAATCTCATGCGCCATCGTCCGGAAGAAGGTATAACGGTCCGCCATGGTGAGCGCATCGGCGTACATGAAGTCGATCTCGAACTGGCCGATCCCGTCCTCGTGGTCGAACGAATATACATCCCAGCCGAGCGTGTTCATGGCGCTCACCAGCTCATCGGCCCAGGCGAAATTATCCAGCAACCGGGAGAAGTCGTAGCAGGGTTTGGCGAGATGCTGGCGAGGCGAGAGCGGTTGAAAACCGCCTGCCTCGAGCTTTTTGAAGACGAAAAATTCTGCCTCGATACCGAGGTTGAAGCGCAGCCCATGCGCGGCCGCACGGGTGAGCTGGCGCTTGAGGATGTTGCGCGAGCACGCCTCGAACGGTTTACCCTGGCAGTAAAGGTCGGAGGCGAACCAGGCGATCTCCGGCTTCCAGGGCAGGATGCTGCATGAGGCTGTATCGGGCATCGCCGCCACCTCCTCATCGTGCACCGACTGCGGCACGCCATCCATCGCCGCACCCGTGAACAGCTCGGAGCCCGCCAGCATCTGGGCGTGATGACCGATCGGCACCATTTTGGTCTTGGAGACGCCGTGCATGTCTACGTAAGAGGCGGCGCAGTAGCGCACGCCGGCGCTGGTTAAAGCTGCGGCGTCGGCACCGTCCGGCGCGCGGGAGACTGTCATATCCATGTTATATCCTTGGGGTTTTAACTGGTGGTGGAGAAATGATTCGTGACGGGTTCCTCGGGTAGTTCATACCAGGGGCTGCGCTCGCCGATCATGGACCGCATACGCCAGGCGAGGCTGCGCGGCGCGCGCTCCAGCACGTGCAGCAGCTCGTCGATATGACGCCTCAATACGCTTGCGAGTTCCTCCCCGGCGCAGACCTGCTCTGCTCGCATCTCCAGCGTCTTCAGCGTGCCGGTGGCGGTGCGCCAGAACCCCCAGTCGCTGCCCAGGAGCCCGGCGATGTAGTCGGTATCGATCGCGCCTAAGCCTTCAGCACCGAGCCCGCAGCCGAGCAGCAGCGCGGCGCTGTCCGAGAGGTCCTTCGCCTCGGCATGGAAGACCTGAAGCTTGGTCAGCAGCAGGTCTGCCGGGGAGAGGGTGAGCGGATGCAGCTCCAGCCGGTGGCCGAGGCGCAGCGTGTGGCACATGCGAAAAACATCGATGAAGATGTCGATCTTTGGTAACCATCCGGCGGGGACCGCGGGCGGCTAGGCGGCGAGTTGAGCGGTTCCAGGTTTTGTCCAGTTCCAAGGTAACAACTCCTCAAGCCGATGCGCTGGATGTTCGGCGATACGGGCGAGGACAT
>JAJZGI010000029.1 GCA_021798575.1 Pseudomonadota bacterium
CCAGCTTGGCACGGTCCTTGGCAGTGACTTTAACTTGAATACCATCGAGCATGCCCCAGAATCGCATCTCAGACGCAAAATGGGAATCCTAAATTGGACTCAAATGTATGATTTTATCCACTAGATGTATCAAAATTTGTAGCCAAAAAACAGATTTTTGAAAAATTAGCTATTTTAATTCAATGATTAAAAAACCATGGCGGGCCGCGTTCGATAGCGATGGTCACTACGTTTTTGCTGTGACGCTATAGGATTGGCGTCTGCACTACGAATTGATCATCGACGTCATAACGATTGCCGCGACCGACGTTACATTTCGCGCATAGCGTTCGCAAATTTATGAACTCTGTCTTCCCGCTCTTCGACCAAGGGGTTATGTGATCTACATGCAAGTCGCAATCAGGATTTCTGGCGGGATGGTCTCCACACAGCACGCATTTGAACCTGTCTCGACTGAGCACACGAAACCGCAAACCGAGGGAGATGTCGCGTCTTTCGTCACGAATACTGTCTATCGGCCGAGGCGAATTTTCACCGGATGATACCTCGCGGGACGACGGAGCTACGATTGGTCCGGGCGTGCTATCAGGCTCTGCATTCACACGTTCCACGAAAGCTGCCTGTGCTTTCATCCACGTACTAAAGCGCCTGATGTATGCTTCGCCGCCAACTTTAGATGGCGAACGGTTGATTTCCGAGAAGCTCGGGCGTCGACCATAATGCCTCCAGATCTCAAATAGATTTTCGAAACATTCATCGTCCGTATACCGTCTGTTTTGCGGTCGTACAGTAAGGCCGGCTCGCACCATTGCAATGCGTGTTGTTCCAAACCGTTTCCTGAAAATACCTTTTCCAACAACGCTGTAGTTGTTGATGTCGTCGATTGTTAAATCGCTGCGGTCAAGGACTTGAGCGACACGGCGAAGCTCTGTGAGAAGATCGTCATCGCTTAGGCCTCGCCCCTTTTGGGCTCGCATTTTATCGGTCATGCTTCTGCCGCCATATAGGTGGCCGCGCCCGGCTGCTTCCAGTCCTGCCCGCCAACTACCGAAGCGGCGTATAACCGTACTTGAGTGAACCTTCGACTCTTTCTCGAAGTCTCGTTTCTTAAGTGGGGCGACTCCCAACAGGTCTGCGACACGCTGAATCTCGTTCACAACGTCGGCTGTCGAGTAGTCGGCTAGGCGGTCCAATTCGAACTTGAACGACATCGGAGGGCTCTGAAACAGGAGGTAGCTTGAAGTGGCTACAACGTAGCATAACACGAATCTGGTTATGCAGAAGGCCACAAATAATCGGAGTGCAAGATAAAAAGCCGCACATTGCGGCTCGGGGCGGTCGTTTGTTTTCAAGGGTTTGGAGGCCGATTCCGCCATGTGTGCCGCTTTCCGTCAGTGTGCATGAAGGCCGGAGAGGGAGCGCTTTGATCGGAAATTCAATGGGATGACCGCAATGTGCATCTCGCCGCCGGTACTCCCGGATGCGCTGGTGAATCGAATCCGCTTCCCCCTTGCAGAGTGCCCCATGATAAGTTACATGTAACTGAGTTGGAGGGTCGAGTCATGGCGCAGGCAAGGGGCGTCAAGCCTACCAGGGTGAAGGTTCAGGAGCACCGCGACCGGCTGCGCGCCCAGGGTCTACGACCGATCCAGATTTGGGTGCCGGACGTGCGCGCCTCCTCCTTTCGAGCGGAGGCGCATCGGCAGTCTACAGCCGTAGCCGCAAGCGCCCATGCAGCCGAGGATCAGGCATTTATCGGCGCGGTGTCCGACTGGGACGATGAATGAGGCGGGGGGACATCTGGACTGTCTCCGGCGGCAAGGACTATGCGGGCAAGCCGCGCCCCGTTGTCATCGTGCAGGACGATGCGTTCGACGCGACGGACTCGATCATCGTCTGTTCCTTCACCACGGACCCGACAGAGGCGCCTCTTTTCCGGCTGCCGGTGGAGCCGAATGAGCGCAACGGCCTGCGTTCTTCCTCAAGGCTGATGGTGGACAAGATCACGACCGTTCCGAAGTCCAAGGTCGGCGAACGGATCGGCCGGCTGGACGACGAAGACGTGGTCCGGCTCAACCAGGCGGTGATGGTGTTCCTGGGCTTGGCGGTGTCGCCGAGAACGGGCCGGAAAGGGGAATGATGGGAAACGCCGCGACCGTGCTCGCGGACGGGAAGCTCACGCCCGGCGCGTCGCGGAAGTCATCCCATGCCGCCCCGGCGGGGATGTCCTCAATCCACCCGTTTTTTATACTTCGGCTTCGCGCGCTCGACCTGCATGCCGTGCAGCGCCGAGCCTCGGCCCGAGAGCGACGGGTTGGTCATGAAATACTCATGCGCCGAGGCCGGTGGGTCGCCCGCTGCCACGCGCATCCAGGTGCCGTCCGCGTGCAGCTCGGAGGATTGCACATCGTCCCGCAGGTTGACCACCATGATCTGATCCAGCATCTGGGCGTGCACCGTGGGGTTATGGATCGGCACGAAGGTCTCGACGCGGCCCTCCATGTTGCGGGCCATCCAGTCCGCCGAGGACATGAAGAGCCTGGCCGCGCGCGAGGGCAGTGGCTCGCCGTTGGCGAAGGCGCAGACCCGCGCGTGCTCGAGGAACCGGCCGACGATGGATTTGACCCGGATGTTCTCAGACAGGCCCACGACACCGGGGCGCAGGCAGCAGATGCCGCGCACGATGATCTGGATGGAAACCCCGGCGCGCGAGGCCTCATAGAGCTGGTCGATCAGCCGGTCGTCCACCAGGGAGTTCATCTTGAGCCAGATGCCGGAGGGTTTGCCCGCTTTGGCGTTGGCGATCTCGGAGTCGATCAGACCCACGATGGTTTTGCGCGTGGTGAGCGGCGAGAAGGCGAGCTGCTCCATGGCCTCGGGTTTTGCATAGCCGGTCATGTAGTTGAACAGCCTGGCGGCGTCCCGCGTGAGGGCGGAATCACACGTGAAAAACGAGAGGTCCGTGTAGATGCGGGCCGTGATGGGGTGGTAGTTGCCGGTGCCGAAATGCGCGTAGGCGCGTAAGGATCCCGCCTCGCGCCGGACGACATAGGACATCTTCGCGTGGGTCTTCAGCCCCACGAAGCCGAACACGACCTGCACGCCCACGGCCTCCAGCGTGCGGGCGAGGCGGATGTTCGCCTCCTCATCGAACCGGGCGCGCAATTCCACCATCGCGGTGACGGATTTGCCTGCTTCCGCCGCCTCGATCAATGCGCCGACGATGGGGCTATCCCGGCTTGTGCGGTAGAGGGTTTGTTTTACCGCGACCACGGCGGGGTCCGCTGCGGCCTGGCGGAGAAACTGCACCACCACGTCAAAACTCTCGAACGGGTGATGCACCAGGATATCCTTGGCGCGGATGGCGGCGAAACAATCCCCGCCGAAATCCCGGATGCGCTCGGGGAAGCGCGCGGTGTAGGGGGCGAACAGCAGATCCGGGCGCTCATCGAGGATCATCTGGCGGACATCGACCAGCCCGATGATGCCGGATTCGACATAGACCTCCTCAGGCGGTGCATCGACGGCCTGCATGACCAGCCGGCGCAGGTCTTCCGGCATGTCGGACTGCAAGGTAAGCTGGATGACGACGCCGCGACGGCGGCGTTTCAGCGCCGTCTCGTAGGATTGCACGAGGTCCTGCGCCTCCTCCTCGAACTCCACGTCCGTGTCGCGGATCAGGCGGAACAGGCCCGAGCCCTGGACCGCAAAGCCGGGGAACAGCCGGCCCATGAACATCGAGACGAGTTCCTCCAGCATGATGAACCGGATGTTCCCGTTCAGGCCGGGCAGGCGGACAAACCGCTCGACCTGGCTGGGCAGCGGGATGAGGGCGGACATCTGGGCGCGGTCGTCATCGCGCGCCAGTTTGAGCATGAGGACCAGCCCCATGTTGGGGATGAAGGGGAAGGGGTGCGCTGGGTCCACCGCCAGGGGGGTGAGCACGGGGAAGACACGCTCCATGAAGTAATTATCGAGGAACTGCGCGTCATCCGAGGTGAGCTGGGCGGCGGTGCAGAGCACGAGCCCCGCTGGCGCGAGCTGCTCCATGACATGGGTGAAGGCCGCCTGCTGGGCGGCGATGAGTTTGCGCGCGCGGGCGTTGATCTCGATGAGTTGCTGCGCCGGGGTGGCGCCGTCCGCCGAGCGCTCCAGCACGCCGGCGCGCGCCTGGCCTATCAGCCCGGCGATGCGGACGGAATAGAACTCATCCAGGTTGGAGGCGCTGATGGAGACGAAGCGCAGCCGCTCGAGCAGCGGGTGGCGCGGGTTCTCGGCCTCCGAGACGACGCGGACATTGAAGTCCAGCCAGGAGAGCTCGCGGTTGATGAAGCGGGCCGGGTCATCCTGGGTGATCGCGGGGAGCGGTGGTATTGTCTGGTCCATACGTGCGTATAGCAGGTTCCGGCGGCATGGGGATGACGAATGTGTAACAGATTTTAGAGCGCGATAGGCTGATATTGACGCACGAGCATCAACCTCAGCGCGCTCTAATTCTTTGTTTAGAGGCTGATTCACGCTTATCGTTGCCGCGCAAAACGCGTCAACCTCAAACGATCAGGCTCTAATCCTCGGTGATGTCGCCCAGGATCTCCGCCGCACTCTGCCGGGTGAGGCGGATGCCGCGCCGCAGCGCCGCATGGTCCAGCCGGGCCAGCGCCTCGCGCAGGTGGGCCGCCGTGCGGGGCAGCCGGGTGAGCAGGAAATTCTGCACCGGGATGCTGAGCGCCAGTTGGCGCTGGGCGGCCAGCCGGGTGAGCAGCCGGGCCAGCAATTCATCCTCCGGCGCGCGGATCTCGATGGCCTGGGCCGCGCGCAGTCGGCTCGCGAGGTCCGCCAGTTTGATGGCCTGTCGGGCGGGCGGCAGCCGGGCTGCCATCAATACGGGCTGGGCCTGCTCCGCCGCCGCGTTGAGCAGGTGCAGCAGCGCCTGCGGCTCGGCAAGGATGTCCGCATCATCCACCACCACCGGCTGGGCCGGGCGCAGCAGCCCTTCGAGCGTCGCGCCGTTGAGCAGCAGCGCCTGATGCGTCTCCGCCCAGCCGTGCAGCAGGTGGGTCTTGCCGCATCCCGCCTCGCCCCAAAGTACGAGCCGCCCGTGGCTCCAGGCGTGCGGGTTGGCCAGCCACTCGCGCGCGGCGGCGTTGGAGGGTGCCGGGCAGAAATCCTCCGCCGCATAGTCCTGCTGCTGCGCAAATGACAGCGCGAGCTGCCTCACCGCGGCGGCGGCTCGAGATAGAGGGAGCTCCGGAGATACCGGCGCAGCCAGAAGCGGGCCAGGACGCCCAGGGTCGCCGTGACCGGCACGGCCAGCATGATGCCGACGAAACCGAACGCCGCACCGCCCGCGAACAGCGCGAAGATGACCCAGACGGCGGGCAGGCCGACACGCTCCCCCAGAAACCGTGGCTGTAGCCCGTAGTCGTTCAGCATCTGGCCGAAGCCGAAGACCAGCAGCACCATGATCACGCCATGCCAGCCGGGAGACTGGCTGAGCGAGAGCAGGATCGCGGTCAGCGTGCCCAGCACCGTGCCGACATAGGGGATGAACGACAGGAACCCGGCGGCCATGCCGACGATGAGCCCGAGATCGAGCCCGACGATGGTGAGGCCGATGGCATAGACCACCGCCAGGACGAGGCAGCAGATCGCCTGGCCGCGAATCCAGACCGCCAGGATACGGTCCACCTCCAGCGCCTGCGCGCGGATCAGCCGCTCATAGGGGCGCGGCAGCCAGCTATCGACATGCTGGATGATCGCCGGCCAATCCCGCAGGAAGTAGAAGGTGACGATCGGGGTGATGATGAGCAGGGCCAGCACGTTCACCACCGCGAAGCCGCTGCCCAGGATGCTCTTGGCCGCCGTGCCGACGAAGGAGACGACGGTGCCCGCCTGGTTGGAGGCGATGTCGCGCAGCTTCTGGCTCATCAGGCCGGGGCCGAGGCGGCGTTGCAGGTCCGCGACCATATGGCCGAAATCCGCCTGCGCGGTTTTGAAATAGGCCGGCAGGTTGGAGACCAGGATGCCGACCTGGCCGACGATGACCGGATAGAGCAGCAGCACGAAGAGTACGAGAAAGACGATGACGCCCACCAGCAGCAGGAGCGCGCCGGCGGAGCGGCGCAGGCCGAGCCGCTCCAGGCGGCTCACCGCGGGGTCGAGAAAATAGGCGAGCCCGGCAGCGACCACGAAGGGCATGAGAATCGAGGAGAACAGCCGCAAAAACCCCCAGAAGACCAGCAGGCATATGGCCACGAGTGCCAGGCGCTGCCACTGCGTGCGCGTCGCCCGCGCGATATCCTCCGGGGTCTCGTTCATGCGCCGCGTCTGGCCGATTGCGCGCGGGCGGGCGCTGTGTTGAAACGCGGCGAGGTTTGGAGTTTGTTCAATCGCATGGCCATGGACATGGCTTAGCGCATGGGGGGCGGATATGGCCAGCGTGACGTACCGGCAGGCGGGTGTGGATATCGAGGCCGGGGATGAGCTGGTGGAGGCGATCAAGCCGCTGGCCAAAGCGACCGCGCGGGCGGGGGTGCTGGGCGCACTGGGCGGCTTCGGCGCGCTGTTCGATCTCAGGGCCGCCGGGTTTATCGACCCCATCCTCGTCTCGACCACCGATGGCGTGGGCACCAAGCTCAAGATCGCCATCGAGACGGGGCTGCACGATGCCGTGGGCATCGACCTCGTGGCGATGTGCGTGAACGACCTCATCGTGCAGGGCGCGGCGCCCTTGTTTTTTCTCGACTACTTCGCCACCGGCGCGCTGGACGTGGCGGCGGCAACGCAGGTGATCGCCGGCATCGCCCGGGGCTGCGAACTGGCGGGCTGCGCGCTGGTGGGCGGGGAGACGGCGGAGATGCCCGGCATGTACGCGAGCGGGGACTATGATTTGGCCGGTTTTTCCGTAGGCGCGGCGGAGCGTGGAACATTGTTGCCACGCGGTGTGGCACCCGGCGATGCGATTCTAGCGCTGCCCGCCTCCGGCGTGCATTCCAACGGTTTCTCGCTGGTGCGACGGATTTTTGCGATGGCCGGGCTGGACTGGGCGGCGGAGATTCTCCCCGGCCAGAGCGCCGGGCAGCTATTGATGACGCCGACGCGCATCTATGTGCGGCCCGTGCTGGCGCTGCACAAAGCCGGGCTGCTGAAGGCCGCCGCGCATATCACCGGCGGGGGGCTGCCGGGGAACCTGCCGCGCGCCTTGCCCGAGAATTATGGCGCGTTTTTGCAAACGCCATGGCCGATGCCCGGGATATTCCCCTGGCTGGCGCGCACGGGCGACGTGGCGGCCGAGGAGATGCTGCGCGTGTTCAACTGCGGGGTGGGCATGGCGCTGGTGGTGGAGGATGCGCAGGCCGCCAGCGCCCTGCTACGCGCGGCGGGGGAAGACCCGTTCACCCTGGGCTATGTGACCGAGCAGCCGGGCATCGTGATCGACGGTGTGGAGCGCCTGTTTGCATGAAGCCGCGCGTGGCGGTGCTGTGCTCGGGCCGGGGCTCCAACATGGCTGCACTCATCCGCGCGGCGCAGGCGCCCTTCTACCCGGCGGAGGTGGCGCTGGTGCTGAGCGACAAGGCCGATGCCCCAGCGCTGGCGCTGGCCGCCAGCCTGGGCGTGGCGGCAAACGCCATCCCGGCCAAAGCCTTCGCGCGTGACCGCGCGGCGCATGAACAGGCCATCGACGCGGCGTTGCGCGCCCAAGCCATCGATATCGTCTGCCTCGCGGGCTATATGCGCCTGCTCACCCCGTATCTGGTCGGACGCTGGGCGGGCCGGATGCTCAATATCCACCCCAGCCTGCTGCCCGCCTATCCGGGGTTGGATACCCACGCGCGCGTGCTCGCCGACGGCGGCAAAGCCCATGGCTGCACCGTGCATCTGGTCACCGAGGGCATGGATGAAGGGCCAATTATGGCGCAGGCCGAGGTGCCGGTGCTGGCCGGTGACACCGAGGACGCGCTGGCCGCGCGGGTGCTCGCGCAGGAGCATCTGCTGTACCCGTCGGCGCTAGCCACGCTGGCGCGGCGTATCACCCCGTCCAGCGTGGCTTGAGAGTTTGTTATCCTCCCGCGTTAGATAGCGCCGCGATCTGCGCCTCTGCCCCGGCGATGGCGGCGGGCTTGAGTTCCGGCACCGCGACGCCCTCGGCCCGGATCACCGTGACATCGGTCAGGCCGATAAACCCGAGCGCCGCCCGCAAATGCGACTCCTGATGCTCATAGGGCGCGGCCGGCGCGCCGGGTGAATAGATCCCGCCACGCGATGAAGCCAGAATCACCCGCTTGCCCGCTGGCACCAGCCCGACCGGCGCGCCGCCCTCGCCATATTTGAAGGTCCTGCCCGCGATCAGGATACGGTCGATCCAGGATTTCAACTGGCTCGGAATGCCGAAATTATACATCGGCACGCCGATGACGATGATATCCGCCGCGAAAACATCGTCGATAAAGCCCGCGGTGGCGGCGATATCGGCGAGCACGGCGGGATCAGACGGAGGGTGGCCGAACATCGCGCCGATATGGACGGGCGAGAGATGCGCCGCCGGTGTCGCCGCGAGGTCCAGATATTGCACCTGCAAGCCGGGGTGCAGCGTTTTCTCGCGCGCCACGATACCGGCGGTGAGCCGGCGCGAGACGGAGTTTTCGCCAAGAATGCTGCTGTCGATATGTAGAAGTTTCATGTGCTGGGTCCTGGTTGGTGGGTGGCGATTGCCATGGCGCGGATATAGGCGTCGCTTTCATCATCCGTAAACTACATATATTGGAATAGATACCATCGTTTTATTGGATACATGGAGGGCACCGATGCTGGATAATGTTTCACTCGACCAGTTGCACATGTTCATCGCGGCGGCTGAGGAGGGCAGTTTTTCCGCCGCCGGGCGGCGCCTGGTGCGCGCACAGTCAGTCATCAGCCAGGGCGTCGCCAATTTGGAGGCGCAGATCGGCGTCACATTGTTTGAACGCGGCGGGCGCTATCCGGTGCTGACCGAAGCCGGCGGCCTGCTGCTGGCCGATGCGCGGGCGGTGACCCTGAGCATGACGGCGCTGAAGGCGCGGGCGCGCAGCATGGCCTCCGGCGTGGAGGCCGAGCTGGCGGTGGCGATCGACGTGATGTTCCCCATGGCGGTGCTGACGCGGGCGGCGGGCGCGTTTGGCGAGAAATTCCCGGCCACGCCGCTCAAGGTTTTTGTCGAGGCGCTGGGCGGAGTCGCGAAATCGGTGCTGGATGGGCGCTGCGGCCTGGGCGTTATAGGCTCGTTGCCGCTGCGCGTGCCAGAGCTGGTGAGCGAGCGGCTGATCGCAGTGGAGATGGTGTTCGTCGCCGCCCCTGCTCACCCGCTGGCGCGGATCACGGGCCCGGTGCCACAGGCCGAGCTTGGCCGCCATGTTCAACTGGTGCTGACCGATCGCACGGAACTCTCCCGGGGGCAGGATTTCCGTGTGCTCTCGGCGCGCAACTGGCGGCTCGCGGACTTAGGCGCGAAACACGCGTTTCTGCTGGCCGGGCTGGGCTGGGGCGGGATGCCAAAGGCCTTGGTAGCGCGCGACCTGGCCGAGGGCAGCCTGCGTGAGATCGAGGTGGAAGATCTGGCAGGGCTGGGCGGCATGGTGATGTCCGCCACCTACCGCGCCGACCGCCCGCCCGGTGTCGCCGGGCGATGGTTTTTGGAGCAGTTGCGCGCCGGGACGGACGCGACGCCATGAGTTTCAGCGTTTTGGGCCGGGCTCCCGGCCCAGGCTGGTGAGGCTGCGCGCCACCACCAGCCCGATGACCAGCACGCATAGCGTCAGCAGATCCGGCGCTGAGAAAACCTGCGCATAGAGCTGGATGAGGGTCTCGCGCAGCGCGAATACGATCGTCACATCCAGCAGGTTGGTCAGGCGGATATGGCGCGTGCGCGCATATTCCATGAAGGTGTTGAACAGCTCGATCAGGATAACGACGTCCAGCACATGCTCCACCAGCACGCGCAGGGCGGACTCGTCGGGTGCCTGCCCATGCAGAATCGGAAACATGCCGAGGGTGCTGATGACCGCGGTGATGAAGGCAAAGCCGAGCGCGATGAGCATGAGCGGGATGACGCCCAGCGTGATCAGCTCCACCACGCGGTCGTAGAGCCGGAACACCACGGCGCGGATATCCGCATGCGGGCGGGTGGGTTCCGGGTCACCGGTCATTTCAGCCGGTTTCTCATCCGCTTTTTTCCGCATTCTTGTTTTGGCTTTCCGGTTGGTGGCAGCGCGTCGCGCCACGGGCTATTATTTTCCCCAGATAAGAACATACTATGAACCATGTCCACGCTTTCCTATCACATGCCCGTCACCTTCATTCCCGAGAAGCCAAGCCCGCGCCCGGCGCTCAAGCCACTGCGCGTGGTCTCGGACTTTGAGCCCAGCGGCGACCAGCCCGCCGCTATTAAACAACTCCTGGCGGGGATTACGGCGGGTGAACGCGACCAGGTGCTGCTGGGTGTCACCGGCTCGGGCAAGACCTTCACCATGGCCAAGGTGATCGAGCATATCCAGCGCCCCACGCTCGTGCTGGCGCCCAACAAGACCCTGGCGGCCCAGCTCTATGCCGAGATGAAGGCGTTCTTCCCGGATAATGCGGTGGAGTATTTCGTCAGCTATTACGACTACTACCAGCCGGAGGCGTATGTCCCGCGCTCGGATACCTATATCGAGAAGGACTCCGCGATCAACGAGACGATCGACCGCATGCGCCACGCCGCGACGCAGGCGCTGCTGGAGCGCTCGGATGTCATCATCGTCGCCTCGGTCTCCTGCATCTATGGTATCGGCTCGGTCGAGACCTATTCCAAGATGGTGGTCCGGCTGGAGACCGGCGGCTCGATCGACCGGGACAGCCTGGCCAAGGCGCTGGTGGATTTGCAATATCGCCGCAACGACATCGCCTTCGCGCGCGGCTCGTTCCGGCTGCGCGGCGAGGTCGTGGATATCTTTCCCAGCCAGTATGAGGACCGCGCCTGGCGCGTCACATTGTTTGGCGATGAGGTCGAAAAGATATCGGAATTCGACCCGCTGACCGGCGAGCAGACCGCGCTTTTGGAGAATATCACCATCTACGCCAACAGCCACTATGTTACGCCGCGCCCGACGCTCAACCAGGCGGTCGTGCGGATCAAACAGGAGCTGAAAGTCCGGCTGGATGAGTTGGTCAGCGGTGGCAGACTGCTGGAGGCCGAGCGGTTGCAGCAGCGCACGACGTTCGACCTCGAGATGATCGAGACGACCGGGGTGTGCAAGGGGATCGAGAACTACTCCCGCTATCTCTCGGGCCGCAACCCGGGCGAGCCGCCGCCCACTTTGTTTGAGTATCTGCCGGATAACGCGCTGCTGGTCGTCGATGAATCGCATGTTACCGTGCCGCAGATCGGCGGGATGTTCAAAGGCGACTTCTCGCGCAAATCGATCCTCTCGGACTATGGTTTCCGGCTGCCGAGCTGCATCGACAACCGGCCACTCAAGTTCGAGGAATGGGAGAAGTTTCGCCCGCAGAGCGTGTTCGTCTCGGCCACGCCGGGGCCGTGGGAGCTGGCGCGCACCGGCGGCAGCTTCGCCGAACAGGTGATCCGCCCGACCGGGCTGATCGACCCGGTGACGGAGATCCGCCCCGTGGAGCACCAGGTGGATGATCTGCTGGGGGAGTGCCGCAAGATCGTGGCGTTGGGCGGGCGCGTGCTCGTCACCACGCTGACCAAGCGGATGGCGGAGGATCTGAGCGAGTATCTCACCGAGCAGGGGCTGAAGGTGAGCTATCTGCATTCGGACGTGGATACGCTGGAGCGGATCGAGATCATCCGGGACCTGCGGCTTGGGGTGTATGATGTACTGGTGGGCATCAACCTGCTGCGGGAAGGGTTGGATATCCCCGAGTGCATGCTGGTTGCGATTTTGGATGCCGACAAGGAGGGGTTTCTACGCTCCGTCACCTCGCTCGTGCAGACCATCGGGCGGGCCGCGCGCAATGTGGATGGGCGGGTTATCCTGTATGCCGATGTGATGACCCGCAGCCTGAAGCAGGCGCTGGAGGAGACCGAGCGGCGACGGCGGCGGCAGACCGAATGGAACAAGGCGCATGGCATCACCCCGCAATCCATCCGCAAGAACATCGGCGAGGTCATCCACTCGGTGTTCGAGCAGGATTATGTCACCGTTTCGCCGGTGAAAGATTCGTCGGTCGATGAGTTCGTCGGCAAGGACCTTGGGGCGAGCATCGCGGTGCTGGAGACGCGGATGCGCGCCGCCGCGGCGGATCTGGAGTTCGAGGAGGCCGGCCGGCTGCGTGATGAGATCAAACGGCTGGAGGCGCTGGCGCTGGGGCTGGAACCACCCCCGCCGGCGCGCCGGAAGCCTGAGCGCGGGCCGGTTCCGCTGGGGCCGGGCGGTGGCGGCTGGGACCCCGCGCTGCGCAAAGGCAGGGGCCGGGGCAAACGCTGATCATGTCTGCCTTGTTTATAACAAAATCAGGCGGTATTTGTAATTTGCTTCGTCACCCCCATTTCCCAAAAATCCCGTCAAGGACAAATTTCATGCGCATCACCTCTCGC
Organism: Pseudomonadota bacterium; assembly: GCA_021798575.1. Lineage (GTDB taxonomy): Bacteria > Pseudomonadota > Alphaproteobacteria > Acetobacterales > Acetobacteraceae > Acidocella. Next base: position 12,575 of record JAJZGI010000029.1, read on the forward strand.
ACGCGGATTTTCAGCCTGCTGCTGGCCACCGCCATGCTCACCGCACCGCCACTCGCCGCTCAGGCGGACTGGCACGGCGGGGATGGTGGCGGGGGCGGTGGACAGTTCTTCGGCGGTGCGCTGCTCGGCCTGGGCATCGGCGCGCTGATGGGCGGTGCGCTCTCCCAGCCCGGTTATGCGCCGCCGCCGCCCGCCTATTACCCGCCGCCCCCGCCGGCCTATTACGCACCACCCCCGCCGGTGTATTACGCGCCGCCACCGGGCTATTACGCGCCGCAACAAGGGGGTTATTACCACAACTGACCCTGCCCATGTTCCTGCACGGACCATGGCGAAATCAAACTGGAGCATCCTGACATGAAGCGTTTTTCCCTGCCGCAAAAATTTCTTTTTCTGGCCACCGTCGCCCTGCCCGTGCTGTGCGTACCCAGCGCCTTTGCCCAGACCAGCCCGGCGCCGGTAAACGCCACCACGATGAAGGCGCCGATGGAATCGATGTCCGCCAGGGTTGCCGAGCATATCGCGCATCTGCGGGCGGAATTGCAGATCACCCCGGCGGAGGAGCCGCAATGGCACCAGTTCGCCCAGGTGATGCGCGGGAATGCCACCCAGATGGAGGCAGCCTTCAAGGCCCGGGCGATGAACATGGGCAGCATGAACGCGGTGCAGGATATGCAATCCTACGCGCATCTGGCAGAAATTCATGCCAGCAGCATGCAGCAGCTCTCGGCGGCGTTTCAGACGCTCTATGCCAGCTTCCCGCCCGCGCAGCAGAAGATCGCGGACGGCGTGTTCCGCCAATCTGCCAGCATGAAGATGAAGAAGCATTAGGAATGACCAGGCTGCCGCGGCGCAGGGTTCTTCTGCTGGGCACGGGCTCGATCCTGGCGCTCGGCCTGCGCCCGGCATCTGCCAAAACGCATTATGCGGTGACGCACAGCGATGCGCAGTGGCGCAGGCTGCTGACGCCCGCGCAGTATAATATTTTGCGCGAGCAGGGCACGGAGCCGCCATTTTCCAGCCCGCTGCTGAATGAGCACCGTACCGGAACCTTTGACTGTGCGGGCTGCGCGCTGCCCTTGTTCTCCTCCACCACCAAATACGACAGCGGCACCGGCTGGCCGAGCTTTTATGAGGCTCTGCCGGGCGCCGTGCTCACCCGCGCCGATGACTCCTACGGCATGGAGCGGACCGAGGTGCATTGCCGCCGCTGTGGAAGCCACCTCGGGCATCTGTTCCACGATGGCCCGCCGCCGACCGGCCTGCGCTATTGCATGAACGGGCTGGCGCTGAACTTCACGCCCGGCTAGCCTGCGCGCATGACGGAAGACGCCAATGCCATCGGCCGCGCCGAGCTTGCCGCCTGCCTGCACCGGATAACCCTGGGCGAGCACGCGGCGCTGGAACTGCTCTATAAACAGACCAGCGCGAAACTTTTTGGCATCTGCAAACGTATCTTGTCGGATCATCTCGCGGCGGAGGATGTTCTGCAGGAGGTTTTTTTGTTGGTTTGGAACAAGGCGAACCAGTTTGACGCATCGCGCGGTCTGAGCCCGATTACCTGGCTGGCGGCGATCGCGCGCAATCGCTCGCTGGACCGGCTGCGTGGCCGGGGTCGGGCATTCGCGCCGCTGGAGGCTGCCGCCGAGGTCGCCGATGCACGGCCATTGAGCGACGCGCACCTGGAGAGCCAGGAGCGCGACCAGCGCCTGCAGGACTGTCTGGCGGGGCTGGACGTGCGCGCGGCGGAGTGTATCCGCGCGGCGTTTTTTGGCGGCCAGACCTACCAGAGCCTGGCTGAGCGGGCGAACATGCCGCTCGGCTCCATGAAGAGCCTGATCCGCCGGGGGTTGACCCGGCTGAAACTGTGCCTCGAGCCATGAACGAGGATGATCTCAACGCCCTGGCGGGTGAGTATGTGCTGGGCCTGCTGGAGGGCCTGGCGCTGGACGAGGCGCAGGCGCTGCGCGCGACGGACGCCGGATTCAATGCCGCCATTGCCATGTGGGAGCGCCAGCTGCTGCCGCTGCTGGAGCAGGTGGCCCCCATAGCCGCGCCGCCTGAGGTATGGGCGCGGATCGAAGCCCGGACGAGGAAACGCGCCGCGCGCGCGGGCTGGCTGGGAAAATTCCGCTGGCGTATCGGCTTTGCCGCCACTGGGCTGGCCGTGGCGGCACTCGCCGGGATCATGATTGTACCACCGCTGTTGCAAAACCAGGGCCGTCAGATCGCGACACTCACCAGCACCACGGGTGGCGTTTTTATCGTGCGCGAGCGTGCGAATTCGTTACGAATTATCCCTGAAAATGTCAGCCTGCCGATGGGTAAGGTGGCTGAGCTCTGGCGCATCCTGCCCAACCGCGCGCCGCAGCCAGCCGGACTGTTCACGCCGGGACAAGCGCTAGCGACCAGCCTGCCGGGATCGGGTGTCGGGCTGGAGCTCGCCGTCTCGCTCGAACCCGCCGGCGGCTCACCCACCGGCCTGCCGACCGGGCCGATTCTGGCCGAGGCAAAAATTACCAACTATTAACTGCATGGCTGGCATCTAATCACCTCCCCGCCCCGTACCTGCCTCATCTGGCGCATCACGCGCCGGTTTGGGACCAGGAGACGAGACCATGACACTACGCAAAATTCTACTAACAACGTCGCTATGCGCGATGCTGCCGATGGCGGCGCTCGCGCAGACCATGATGAGCAGCAGCGCGAGCCCCGACCCGATGGTCGGCGGGGCGGCGATGTATCCCACGCGCAACATCATCCAGAACGCGGTGAACTCCAAAGACCACACCACGCTGGTCGCGGCGGTGAAGGCCGCCGGGCTGGTGAGCACGCTGGAGGGGCCTGGGCCATTCACGGTTTTTGCGCCCACCAACGAGGCTTTTGCAAAACTACCCGCGGGCACGGTGCAAAGCCTGCTGAAGCCGGCGAACAAGCCAGAGCTGGTTAAAATTCTCACCTACCATGTGGTGAGCGGCGACTACACGACGACCGAGCTGCTGAACATGATCAGCGCCGGTGGTGGCAAGGCCACGCTGAAGACGGTTGAAGGCGAACCGATCACCCTCACCGATGCTGATGGCAAGCTCATGGTGACGGACGCCAAGGGCGGCACGGCGGATGTGACGATCGGCGATGTGCGCCAGTCCAACGGTGAAATCTTCGTCATCAACTCTGTTTTGATACCGTAATTTTTGAGCCTGCGATGCCGGCTGCGCGCGTCGGCAGCTTTTCCGTAATGAACGAACCACACGACCAGGAGGTTTCATGAAAAAATCAGGAGTCCATAAAAAATTCAACGCGCGTCACCGGCTGCGGCTCATGGCGGGCTGTACCCTGGCGGGCGCATTCGCCACCCCGGCGCTGGCGCAGACCATCGCGCCGGAACCCCCGCCCAACCTCGCCGCACATATGTTCAATATGGGCGGGCTGATCACCACCGGCGCGGTCACCGATGTCGGCGGCGCGTCCGGCGGCGGTATCGTGCCTTGGGCGCTGATCGGCGGCTATACGACGCGCGACCAGGTGGGTGGCACAGCATTTTATACCCATGTGTTCCTGCGCAACTACCAGCTCGCGACCTATGGCGGGCTGTTCGCGATCTCAAACCGGATCGAGATCTCCTTCGCGCATCAGGATTTTCAGCTCGGCAGCACGGGCAACGTGCTGGATGGCAAGATCCTCGGCGCGCTCGGCGCACGCGCCGGGACGCCGGATTCCGCCCTGCCACACGCGCTCCAGCTCGGCAACGCCGATATCAAGCAGGACATCATCGGCGTTAAGGTCCGGCTCTATGGCAATGCCGTGTACGACCAGAACACGCTGCTGCCGGAAGTCTCGGTGGGCTATGCGTATCATCATATCGAAAACGTGAGTTTCGTGCGCGCCATCGGCACGCGCCCCAGCGGCAATGAATATTACGTCTCCGCCACCAAAGTCTGGCTGGACGGTCTGTTTGGCCATTACACGATGGTCACCGCCACGCTCGATGTCACCAACGCGGTACAGAACGGCCTGCTCGGCTTTGGCGGCGTCGGGCCGAATGGCCCCAAGGATGGTTATCATGTGGAGCCTGAATTCGCGGTCGGCTACTGGCTTACGAACAATCTCGTGCTGGGCGGTGAATATCGTTTCATGCCGCACTACCAGCTCGTGGCACCGGGGAATGTTCCGGGCTACGGCCCGCTCGGCAATGCGCTTAGCAAGACCAGCAACTGGAAGGATGTCTATCTCGCCTATTTCCCGGTGAAAAATCTCTCCCTCACGCTGGCCTACGCCGACCTCGGCACGGTCGCGAGTGAGAAGAACCAGAACGGTGTTTATCTGTCGGCTACCGCAAGTTTTTAATCCATATTCAAGGAGACCCGAAAATGTCATTCCTCCGGCGCGCATTTTCCCGGCGCATTCTATCTATCGGCCTGGGCTTTAGTACGATGCTCATGGCCCCCATGGCCGCCCATGCCGATGCAAATTACTATAACGAATTCGGCCAACGCCCGGGGCTGAATGCCGTGGTTGGCGACATGTTGAAAAACGTGCTGGCCGACGACCGCATCAAAGCCTACTTCACCAACGCGAACATCCCCGTCCTGCACGCCTCACTGGTCAACCAGTTCTGCATGCTGGAGGGCGGGCCGTGCCAGTTCAATGAGAATATGCAGAAAATCCATCAAAGCCTCGGCATCACCCAGGCGGCTTTCAACGCGCTGGCGGAGGATCTGCAAAAAGCGATGCGCGAGAACAATATTCCACTCTCCGCGCAGAATAACCTGCTCTCCAAGCTCGCCCCCATGGAGCAGGTGATCGTCACGAAGTGAGTTTGTTTCCGCATGGGTGCGGCTTCATCCATGCGGATCTCGCCCGCGTATTTCCCGCCAGCGCAGATACCATTCGATAAAGCGCGGGATTCCCACCGCCAGCGGCGTGATGGGCGCGTACCCGCACAGCGCGCCCAGGGCAAAGACGTCCGCGCAGGTCTCGACCGGGTCCGCCTCGGGTTTGGGCAGGCTGACGATGTTCGCGCGACGGCCCAGGCCTTCCTCCAACAGCCGCACCAGCTCGGTCACGGGCTCGGCCCGGTTGTTGCCGATATTGAACAGCCGGTGCGGTGCCCCATCATCCGGCGGGTTGTCCAACACGCCCATGATGCCTGCGATGATGTCCTCGATATAGGTGAAATCGCGCTTCAACCGGCCCGCGTCGTACAAGGTCACCGGCTGGCCCGCCATCATCGCCTCGGCGAAACCGAAATACGCCATGTCCGGCCGGCCCCATGGGCCGTAGACGGTAAAAAACCGCAGGCCCGTCTGCTTCAGGCCGAATAAATGGGTATAAGATGCGCTCATCAGCTCATCCGCCCGCTTGGTCGCGGCATAGAGCGAGGATGGAAGGTCCGCCCGCGCATCCTCGGCGTAGGGCAGCGCCGAGCCCAGCCCATAGACCGAGGAGGAGCTGGCGTAGATGAGGTGTTTGATGCCGGGATTGTGGCGCACCAATTCCAGGATCGACAGATGTCCGGTCAGATTGGAGGCCGCGTAGGCAAAGGGCTGCGCCAGGGAGTATCGCACCCCGGCCTGCGCCGCCAGATGCACCACCACCTCCACATCGCCCAGCCGCATCACGGCGGCGTGGTCGGCGATATCGAGCTGCTGAAAACTGAACCGGCCGGTGAGTTGGGCGAGCCGCGCCCGTTTAAGCCGCACGTCGTAATAGGCGTTGAGGTCGTCCACGCCCACCACCTCGGCGCCGCGCGCCAGCAACGCTGCGCACACATGATAGCCGATGAACCCGGCGGCGCCGGTAACGAGCACGCGCATCAGACTAGTCTGTCTTCCAGCAGGGTCAGCACCGCGTGGCCTAGCGCGATGTGGCACTCCTGGATGCGCGCGGTCTCGGCGTCTGGCACCAGCAGCGGGAAGTCGCACAGCGGGAGCGCCGCCCCGCCGTCTCCGCCCAGCAGCCCCACCGTCACGATGCCCATCTCGCGCGCCGCTTGCAGGGCGTTCAAAACATTGATCGAGCGCCCGGACGTGGTGATGCCGAACAGCACGTCCCCCGCGCGGCCCAGGCCGCGCAGCGGGCGGGAGAACATGTGCTCGATCCCGAAATCATTCACCGCGGCGCTCATCGCCGCGGCATCCAGGGTGAGCGCCAGCGCGGGCCAGCTATCCCGCGCCACCGCGCCGCGCAGGCGGATCAACAGTTCCGTCGCCAGATGCTGCGCATCCGCGGCCGAGCCGCCATTGCCGCAGAACATGATCTTGTTGCCGGCACGGATCGCGCGCTCACACGCGCCCACCACCGCCAGCACCGGTGCCGGGTTGGCAGCCAGCTCGAGCTTCAGCGCCGCCCCGCGCCGCAGCATGGCAGCGTACCGCTCGGCCTCGGTTTCATGGTTCAGGATCGTCCCGCTCCCTCTGTCAGCCTGGCCCGGTGATCATTCTCCGGCCAGGATGAGTGATAGCGCGCGGTGGCTAATGCGCAACCCAGCCGCCATCGATCGAGAGCGGCACCCCGGTGATGGTCTGCGCCCCATCGGAACACAAGAACACCGCCAGCGCGCCGATCTCCTCAGGGGTTGAGAATTTATGCATCGGCTGCGTCTCCGAGAGCATGGCCTTCTTCTCGGCCTCGACATCTGTGCCGTTTTCCCGCGCCCGGTCCTCGAGCTGTTTTTGCACGAGCGGGGTCAGCACCCAGCCGGGGCAGATCGCATTCACGCTGATCCCGTCATTCGCGAGCTCGATGGCGGCCACCTTGGTCGCGCCCACCACGCCATGCTTGGCCGCGACATAAGCAACTTTCTGCGGGCTGGCGACCAGGCCGTGCGCCGAGGCGATGTTGATGATGCGCCCCCATTTCTTCGCCTTCATGCCGGGGATCGCGTATTTCATGCCGTAGAACACGGCCGAGAGGTTGATCGCCAGGATCGCGTCCCACTTCGCCTCCGGAAAATCTTCGACCGGTGCTACGAACTGGATGCCCGCGTTGTTGACCAGAATATCAAGACTATCCAGCTCCTTCTGAGTCTTCGCCACGATCGCCGCGACCTGGTCCGGCTTGCTCAAATCCGCCCCGTCATACGCCACCTTGACGGAGAACTCCGCCGCCAGCCCGGCGCGCAGTTTCTCGATCTCGGCGGCGTCGCCAAAACCATTGAGCATGATCCAGGCACCCTGCGCCGCGAGCGCGCGGGCGATGCCGAGCCCGATCCCGCTCGTTGAGCCGGTTACCAGAGCCACCTTACCTTTTAGAGACATGCCTTCTACTCCCTCAAAAAAACCGGTTTCACGCCAGATAGTCGTGCAGCACCTCGCCATAGGGCAGGGTGAGATCGGCGCATAGATGCTGCCCGTAATGGATTTTGCGCACCGGCAGGTCCGCCAGGCGGCAGTTGGCGTGCGGCACGAGGTGCAGCCGCGCCTCCCCCGTGAAGGCGAATTTCAGGTCGATATCCTGGAGATGATACCCCACGAGTTGGGCGACCTTGGGCTTGCCGTCCACATCGGGGATCCATTTCAGGTTCACGTTCAGCTTCTTCATGCCCTCCAGAGTCTTGGCATGGTCCATGGCGCGCTGCTTGTACACCATGGTGCCGAGCGCCACCCGCTCCTCGTCATAGTGCAGCGTGCCGGTCAGCGTCTCGTGGATCGTCTTCAGCCGTGGGATGCCGTATTTTTTAGGGAAACCCCAGATCTCGCGCCCGGCGGTCGTGGGGGATTCATCGTCCAGGTACATCATCACGCTGAAATTGCACTTCACGCCGTTATACAATGCTGCGATGCCGCAGCCGCTCTCCTCATAATCGCCGAAGACGCTCGAATCCGGCATCTTCATCCACTCAAAATAGACGTCGTTGCCGTCGGGCTCCAGCGGCTCGGGCAGCATGGCGCGCAGCACCTCCGGGTCGGTCTCATAATGGATCAGCAGATATTCGCGGTGCAGGAAGCGGTAGGGGCCGGGCGAATAGCTCGGCGAGGCCAGCGGCATGGAGGAAGCGCCCAGAATTTCATCACGTGTCATGCAATATCTCCTCTTTGCAGCGCGTATCTAGGCGAGAAATCGGACTTTTACATGTGACGTTTTTGTCACGATATGGTCCCGGTTCCCGCAATGAATGGCGTCACCGACCGTGCTACACTGGCTTAGTGGCGTCAAACGCTTTGCTTTACGCCCAAAAAAGCTATTTGATGGGGTCACACCCTGCCGGAGATTCTCAACAATGGATATGTTCACCGACCGCCGCACGCCGGGGCGCAAGCCGTTGCAGCCTATCGCCCCGATCGACCGCCCCCATGAGTGCGACGGGATCGGCCTAGTGCTGCAAGGCGGCGGCGCGCTCGGCGCGTATCAGGCCGGCGTGTACCAGGCGCTGCATGAGGCCGGGCTGGAGCCGGACTGGGTGGTCGGCGTCTCCATCGGCTCGATCAACGCCGCCATCATCGCGGGCAACAAGCCGGAAGACCGGCTGGAGAAGCTCGAAAAATTCTGGATGGATATCACCGCGCGTGACCCGTTCACCGCCTGGCCGGAGGGTGACGCCCCGCGCAAGCTGCGCAACGCGCTCTCGGCGATGAACGGTATCCTGTTCGGCCAGCCGGGCTTCTTCAAACCGGCGGCGATGAACGCCTGGCTGGCACCGCGTGGCGCGCGCGCCGCCACCGCCCTCTACGACACCTCGCCTCTGTATAAAACGCTCGAAAATCTGGTGGATTTCCAGATGATCAACGAGGGCCATGTCCGCTTCGCGGTGGGTGCGGTGAATGTCGCCTCCGCCAATTTCACCTATTTCGACAATAAGGAGGTCGAGATCGCGCCGGAGCATGTGATGGCCAGCGGCGCGCTGCCTCCCGCCTTGCCCATGGTGCGGATCGGCAAGCATTATTACTGGGATGGCGGGCTGGTCTCCAACACCCCGCTGCAACATCTGCTGGACCATTGCGGCAGCCAGAACCTGCTGGTTTTCCAGGTCGATCTGTTCTCCGCCCAGGGCGATATCCCGCGCGACATGCCGGAGGTGCTCTCACGCCAGAAGGATATTCTATACTCCTCCCGCACCCGCACCACGACGGACCATTTTCTGGAGACCCACCGGCTGAAACAGGCGCTCTACGACGCGCTGCAACTCGTGCCCGATGAAAAACTGACCGAGGAACAGCGCACGGCCAAGCATGAGCTGCAACGCCTGCCCGAGATCAACATCATGCAGTTGATCTATCAGCAGAAGGCCTATGAGGGTGACGCCAAGGACTATGAATTCAGCCGTATCTCCATGAAGGACCATTGGCGCTCGGGCTATTATGACACGCGCAACACGCTGGCGCACACGGAGTGGCTGGCGATGAAGGGCACCGGCGGCGGCATCCATACTCACGACATCCACCGCCACGGGCAGTAGCTCCCCAATCCCCCCTTGGCGCACCCCGCGGGACATGGCAACTGAGCGACGGTAGCCGTTTTTCGGAGTCGCCGGATTTGACAGACCTGTTCGAGAGCAGCGCCGACAACAACGCCTACGGCGCCCGGGATATCGAGGTGCTGGAGGGGCTGGAGCCGGTGCGCCGTCGCCCCGGCATGTATATCGGCGGCACGGACGAAGCGGCGCTGCACCATCTGGCGGCGGAGATTCTGGACAACTGCATGGACGAGGCCGTGGCAGGCCACGCCAGCCTGATCGAAATGTCGCTCAGCCCCGGCAACAGCCTGACCGTGCGGGACAATGGCCGGGGGATCCCCGTGGACCCGCACCCGAAATTCCCGAAAAAATCCGCGCTGGAGGTGATTCTCACCACATTGCATTCGGGCGGTAAATTCTCCGGCAAGGCCTATGCCACGTCCGGCGGGCTGCATGGGGTCGGCTCCTCGGTGGTCAATGCGCTCTCCAGCGTCTTTATCGCCGAGGTCGCGCGGGACAAGAAACTCTACCGCCAGGAGTTTGCCCGCGGCGTTCCCACGACCAGGCTCACCGACGCCGGTGCGGTGCAAAACCGGCGTGGCACCAGCATCCGCTTCACCCCGGATACCGAGATTTTCGGCCAGAGGAGTTTTATCCCGGCCAGACTGTACAAGCTCTGTCGCTCCAAGGCGTATTTGTTCCGTGGCGTACGCATCCGATGGTCCTGCGAGCCGGAGCTGCTGAAGAACGATCCGGAGACCCCGGCCAGCGCGGATCTGCACTTCCCCGGCGGGTTGCGCGATTCATTGGCCGCCGACCTCGGCGATACGCCGCAGGTTTTGCCAGACATCTGGGCGGGCGAGGCCAGGCTGCCGAACGGCGCGGACGGCAGCGCCCAGGGCAAGTTGGAATGGGCCTGCACATGGGTCGAGCGCGGGGATGCCAGCCTGGACACCTACTGCAACACGGTGCCGACGCCGCTGGGCGGCACGCATGAGGCGGGTTTCCGCGCCGCGTTGCTCAAAGCCTTGCGCGCCTGGGCCGAGCAGCGCGGCAACAAGCGCGGGGCGCAGCTTATCGGCGAGGATGTCACCGGCGCGCTGCGGGCCAAATTCTCGCTCTTCATCCGTGAGCCGCAGTTCCAGGGCCAGACCAAGGAGAAGCTCACCAACCCGGAGGCCGGGCGGCTCACCGAGGCCTCGCTGCGTGACCGGTTCGACCATTTTCTGGCGGGCGACCCGAATAACGCGGACAATCTGCTGAGCTTCGTCATCGACCGCGCGGAGGAGCGTATCCGCCGCAAGGAGTTGCGCGATACGCCGCGCAAGACCGCCACGCGGCGGCTGCGCCTGCCCGGCAAGCTCGCCGATTGCAGCACCGAGAACGCGGAGGGGACGGAGATTTTTCTGGTCGAGGGCGACAGCGCCGGTGGCTCGGCCAAGCAGGCGCGCAACCGCGCCAGTCAGGCGATTTTGCCCCTGCGCGGCAAGATCCTCAACGTCGCCTCCGCCAGCACCGAGAAGCTGCGCCAGAACCAGGAGCTTAAGGACCTGATCGAGGCGCTGGGCTGCGGCGTGGGGAATAGTTTCAACCGCGCCAATCTGCGGTATCAGCGTATTATCATCATGACCGACGCGGATGTGGACGGCGCGCATATCGCCTCCCTGCTCATGACGTTTTTCTACCGTGAACTGCCGGAGCTCATCCGCTGCGGCCATGTGTACCTGGCGCAGCCGCCGCTCTACCGTATCACGCAGGGGGCCAGGAGCGTGTATGCGATGGACGACGCGGCGCGCGAGAGGCTGCTGAAAAGCTTCAAACCTGGGATAAAACTGGAGGTCAGCCGCTTCAAAGGTCTGGGCGAGATGCCGCCCGCGATGCTGAAGGAGACGACCATGGACCCGAAAAAACGCACGCTGCTGCGGATCATGGCGCCGGCCGAGACGAGGGCCGAGACCTCCAACATGGTGGAGAGCCTGATGGGCAAGCGGCCGGAGCTGCGCTTCGCCTTCATCCAGGAGAACGCGGCCAGTGTGCGGGAGTTGGATATTTAGTTGCTTATGAGGATGACGAGGGGTTTTCCCTTGTCTGTGTTGCTTCATTCTGATAACTATAGGCCGTGAAAGACTCGCGCGACCCAACCCTCGAGACGCTGCTGGAGCTCGATGGTCAGGTTCTCGTGGTGGACCCTGAAGGCAGCTATTGGGTTCGCTTTGTGGTGACTGCCGTGCCCGTGTCACCTGAGAAGCCGCACGGGCTGGATTATTCGCTCACGCTGCACGGGCCGGTTGGCGGGCTTCGATAACGCCCATCCGGTGACAAAACAGAAGCGCGGTGGGCCGCAGGACCACCGCCACCGGCAGCAAACGGCCCGGCCATATGGCTACCGTGATGCGGCGCCCCTGCTCGGTGACTTCTGGAGCCTGGTGGACGCGGTATTGCGAGAGAAAGGAGTGATCGCATGACGACCCCGCCAGAGCGAACCCTGAAAATCGGTATCGCAAGCTATGAGGAGATGAAGGCCCGCACCATGGAAGTGGCGCGCGGCGAGCGGCGTATCGCACCCGGCGAGCCGAAAATCTGGTTCACATCGACGGAATCGTTTGCAAAAGTGCTCTCGGCCGGCAACCGTGACCTGCTGCGGGTGATCGTGGAGCAGGCGCCTGGTTCGCTCGACGAGCTGGCGCGGATGACCGGCAAGGCGAAATCGAACCTCTCGCGCACCTTGCGGACGATGGCAGGCTACGGGCTGGTCCGACTGGAGCGCGGCGAGCGAAGACGGATCATCCCGAAGGTCACGCACGACCGGGTGGAGCTCGACCTGCCGCTGAACGGGCCGCGGAAGGTGGGCTAGTGTCCTGCTCGATAGGTAAGTTCGTAAGGTGCTGGCTCTAACGATGACGAACTTACCTATCGAGACACTAGATCCGCCGCGCCGTGCTGTAGCGCGCCACGTCGATGAGCGCCTGGCGGATCGGGCTGTTCTCGAATATCGAGAGCGCGGCGCAGGCGCTCTCCACAAAGCCCTCGGCGCGGGCCAGGCTGCGCGCGATCGCGCCGTGGCTGTCCAGCAGCCCCAGCGCGGTGGCGAAGTCGCCCTCGCGCTGCTCCCCCGCGCCGATGCAGCGCGCCCAGAACTCATGCTGGGCGGCGTCCGCCCCGGCCAGCGCCAGCAGCACCGGGTAGGTGAGCTTGCCCTCCCGGAAGTCATCGCCCACCGTTTTGCCCAGCTCCAGCGCATCGGCGCCGTAGTCCAGCGCGTCATCCACGAGCTGGAAGGCCATGCCGAGGTTGAGGCCAAAAGCCGACAAGGCGGCGCAGTGGGCCGCCGGGCGCTCGGCGATCACCCCGCCCACCTCGCAGGCCGCGGCGAACAGCGCGGCGGTTTTGCCGCGAATCACCTCGAAATATTTGTCCTCCGTGGTGGCGAGGTCGTTCTGCGTCGAGAGTTGCAGCACCTCGCCCTCCGCGATGGTGGCGGCGGCGGCGGAGAGGATGCGCAGCACCTCGAGCGAGCCGTCCTCCACCATGAGCTGGAACGCGCGGGCGAACAGAAAATCGCCCACCAGCACCGAGGCCTGGTTGCCAAACACCGCATTGGCGCTGGCGCTGCCCCGGCGGAGTATGGATTCGTCCACCACGTCGTCGTGCAGGAGGGTCGCCGTATGGATGAACTCGACACAGGCAGCGAGGTTGATCTGCCGCGCGCCCGCATAGCCGCACAGCCGGGCGGAGGCCAGGGTGAGCAAAGGGCGCAGGCGCTTGCCGCCGGCGGCCACCAGATGCGCCGCCAGCTGCGGGATGAGCGCCACCGAACTCTCCATCCGGGCGACGATGGCGCGGTTGGTGGCGTGCAGCTCCGGCTCCAGCATGGTGGTGAGCCGGTGCAGCGCGTCGCTCGTCAAAGGCGTCGGCCCATCCAAAATTATGCCCCTAACCTGCCGCTGAAAATTGCAGTAGAGCGTGATTGTTTACCAGCAATCATGCGCTACCCTTTATTTGGCGATCAACTTCGTTGATCCAGCTACCATATCGGGCGGAGTTCTGGATGGGTCAAGGCGGTGGTACAAGCGGCAGCCCAAGCGGCAGCAGGGGCGAGACGAGCGAGGGCAGCCTGCTGGGCGGGCGGGTCGGCTATCGGCAACTGCGGGCGGGGCACCGCACCGGGTTCGAGCCCGTGCTGCTGGCCGCCGCCGTGGCGGCCAGGCCGGGGCAGATGGTGCTGGAGGCTGGAACCGGCGCTGGCGCCGCCCTGCTGTGCCTGGCCGCGCGAATCCCGGGCGTGGTTGGCGTGGGCGTGGAGCGCGACGCGGCACTCAGCGCCCTGGCGCGCGATAATTTTGCCGCCAATGATTTTAAGGGCCTGGTGAGTGTGCGGGCGGATGCTACGTCCCTGCCCTTCCCGCCGGACAGCTTCCACCATGTGCTGGCCAACCCGCCATGGTTTGATGCGCGCGGCACCAAATCGCCCGACCCGCTACGCGCGCTGGCGCACCAGGCGGGCCCCGGGCTGCTCAGCGAGTGGGTCGCGAGCCTCACCGCCGTACTGCGCCCGCGTGGCAGCGTCACGCTCATTCTGCCCGCCAGCGGTTTTGCCACCGCCAGCGCGGCCCTGGGCAGGAATTGTGGCGGTATCACGCTGTTCCCGCTCTGGCCGGGTGCTGGCGTGCCCGCCAAGCTCGTCATTCTGGCCGCACGGAAGGGCGTTAAAACCGCGGATTGCGTGCGCGCGGGGCTGGTGCTGCACGATGCCGACGGGATCACGCAGGCCGCGCAGGAGATTCTGCGGGACGGTGCGGCTTGTGGCGCCAGCCCGGCATAGGCTATGAGGCAACCATGAAGAAACCGCTTACAATCTTGCTCATTCTCGCACCCATGGCGACGGCGGCGAGCAGCCCCACCGCGCTTGGCCCAAACCAGGGTATATTCGGCAACTGGACCGCCGCCACCTATGGCCACGGCAGCGGCAAGATCTGCTATGCCTTCACCGATGCGCAGCACTCCAGCCCCACCATCACCGGCCGTGGCGCCGTGATGCTCACGGTGACAAAGCGCCCAGGCTCACAGCATGAGGTGACGCTGAGCGCGGGCTATACCTATCCGCCGCACGCCAAAGTCGCGCTGAACATCGGCAATGTGTCCATCCCCTTCTATACCAAGGGCCAGAACGCCTTCACGACGCAGGGTGCGAGCGCCATCGGCGCGTTCAAGGCCGGTGCGGTGGCGCAGGCGCAGTCCACCGGGCCGGACGGGGGGATGGTGAGCGACGATTTCTCGCTCACCGGCTTCTCGGATTCCTATAGCGCGATCACGGCTGCCTGCCCGTGAGTGATCTCACCGCGCCTGAGCGGGAGCGGATTCTCGCGAAGGCGGCGCTGTTCGCCCCGCCAGGCCCTGTGCTGGCGGACGGCAGGCGCGACCTCGTCGGCCTGTCTCGCGCGGAGCTCGCAGCCGAGGTCGCGGCGGTGGGGGAGCAACCCTTCCGCGCCAAGCAGCTCTGGCATTGGATCTACCATCAGGGCGTGCGGGAATTCTCCGCCATGAGCAGCATCGCCCGCCCCTTGCAGGAAAAATTCGCCGAACATTTTGTCATCAGCCGGCCAGAAGTGGCGCTGGACCAGCGCGCGCGGGACGAAACCCGCAAATTCCTCTTCAAATTCCGCGATAATGAGGCCGTGGAGACGGTCTATATCCCAGACCGTGTGGAAGACCGTGGTGCGGTGTGCATCTCCTCCCAGGTGGGGTGCACGCTCTCCTGCCGGTTCTGCCACACCGGCACGCAGCGCTTGGCGCGCAACCTCTCGGCGGCGGAAATCGTCGGCCAGTTCCTGGCCGCGCGTGACGCCTATGGCGAGTGGCCCAGCCCGAAGGGCGAGACGCCGCGCCTGCTCTCCACCATCGTGCTGATGGGCATGGGCGAGCCGCTGTATAATTACGAGAATGTCGCCAAAGCGATGAAAATCGTCATGGATGGCGAGGGGATCGGGCTGTCACGCAGGCGGATCACGCTCTCGACCTCCGGCGTGGTGCCGATGATGGACCGGGCGGGCGAGGAGCTTGGCGTCAACCTCGCGGTCTCGCTGCACGCGGTGCGCGATGATCTGCGCGATGAGATCGTGCCGCTCAACCGCAAGTATCCGATCAAGGAGCTTATCGCCGCCTGCAAGCGCTACCCTGGCGCTTCCAACGCGCGGCGGATCACGTTTGAGTATGTCATGCTGAAGGGCATCAACGATTCGGAGACCGACGCGCGGGCGCTGGTGTATCTGATCGCCGGGCTGCCCGCGAAGGTGAACCTCATACCCTTCAACCCCTGGCCGGGCAGCGCCTATGAGACGAGCACGCCTGCGGCGATCAGGAAATTCGCGGAGATCGTGATGGCGGCGGGTTATGCATCCCCCATCCGCACGCCGCGCGGGCAGGATATTCTGGCGGCCTGCGGGCAGCTAAAAAGCCTGGAGCAGACCGCCACAGGCTGAGGCTCCCGAAAACTTTATTTACGGGCGCGAATGTCTCCGGCATGGTGGGGCCTGCAAGCTGGAGTTGCAGATTTGTCCCACACGCTCAGCGGTTCCCTCAACAACGCCGTGACCCTTGCCAGTGGCGGGGCCTATGCCTCACCGCTCACCATCACCGGTACGATCCTGGTGGGCAGCGGGGCGGCGCTGTTTGTTACCAACCCTTGGGATATCAGCCTCTCGGGCGACCTGCTGGGTGCCACCGGCGTCGGCGACCTGCTCCAGGCGACCTCGCTCATCACGCTGCAAAACAGCGGCACAATCGCCAATGGCTATTCCGGCGTTGACCTGTATGTCGGCGGCGGCGTCACCAATAACGCGGGCGCGGTTATCAGTGGCTCGCAGTTTGGTATCAACGCCTATGCCGCCGGGCAATCACCCCCCAACGGCATTTTTTTCAGCGTCAGCAACGCAGGCTATCTCGGCGGCCAACGGCAAGCCGGGATTTTTGGCGGCTACGGCGCGGTGAGCAACGACCGGACGGGCACGATTTTTGGCGGCCGGTTCGGCGTGCTCGACGTGATGACCGTTGACAATAGCGGGATCATCCAGGGCCGTACCTACGACGGGGTGGGTTTTGAGACGGGCGGCACGCTGACCAATCATGCCGACGCCAGCATCACCGGCGGCAGCACCGGCGTGTATAGTTTCTACAATAGTTTCAGCGACGTCTATAATGCCGGGACTATTCTGGGCGGTAGCGGCGACGGCGTGGAGATCGGCTCCGGCGCGGTCACCAATGTCGGCGGCGGGACCATCTCAGGTGGCTATAACGGCGTATATCTGCGCCACCCCGCCAGCCTGACCAACGCCGGTGTGATCATCGGGCTGAATGACGGCGGCACCGGGGTTACGCTCAGCCAGGGCGGCGATATCACCAATACCGGCACGATCGAGGGTTATACCGGCATCCGGATCAACAGCGGGAGCATCACCAACGCCGGGTTTATCGCGGGCGAGACGCTGAGCCACGCAACCGGGCTGCTCGCGCCCAGCGCCGCTGGCGTCGCCGTGGATTTCACCGCTGCGGGCAATTTCATCGAGGATGGGCCGGGGATCGTGCTGGGCTCGATCATCGGCGATGGGGGGACATTGTGGCTGGATGGCGGGAGCCTGACCGGGGTTAGTGGCTTTGCCGCGGATGTGTTCGGGCCTGATGCCGGGGCCACGCTCGCCACGCGCCTGGCCGGGCTCGGCACGATCTCAGGTTTTGGCGCCAGTGATGGGTTACTGGTTACCGACCAGACCGCCAGCGGCGGGATCTTCCTGAACCATGAACTCACGCTCTCCAACCATGCGACGCTGAGTTTTGCCGGGAGCTACGGCGAGAACGCGTTCAACGTGAGCACGGGGGCGAATGGCACGCTCATCGAGATGGTCACCTGTTTTGTGCGCGGCACGCGCCTTACCACCGCGCGGGGGCCAGTGCCGGTGGAGTTGTTGACGCATGAGGATGAATTGCAAACCCTCCATGCGGGGTTGAGAAAGATCAAATGGATCGGTCGGCGGGCCTACAGCACGCCCTTCGCCAACCATGAAAAACTGCTGCCGATTTGCATTAAGGAACCTCTGCATAACATTATGATTCCCTGTTCGTTTTGAATTTTGTACACTACTCCTGCATGGGCAGGGGGCAGCATTGAAGCAGATGACATTTTCGACGGCTGGATTT
>JAJZGI010000030.1 GCA_021798575.1 Pseudomonadota bacterium
TTTTGACGCGCGGGGCGAAGATGTTGAGGCTCTGCGCGAGGTTTGCTACGATGCGGGTGAGGCGCTGAGAGATGGTAAGGCCGGACATGAAGTTAGTTATAGTGACATTTTACGGGAATGTCAAGGAAGGATTTGGCGCGTTTTTGGGATTTGTAAACGGTGGATGGCTTCGCTCCGCTCGCCATGACGGCACGGGGACTGTTGTACGCCGCGCATGATTCTCGCGCGTATGGGTATGGATGGCTGTACCCGCCCAGGTCGTGCTCACACGGCCCGGCGCAGCGCCTCCGGCACACCTGCTATCGCCGCGTCGATCATCCCGGCGTCGGCCTGCGCGGTAAAATGCTCCCGCAGCATCGCCCCGGTGGCGGCGGTCGCCACGTCGATGGCGGCGGCCCGCACGTCCCGCACGGCGCTCAACTCCGCCGCGGCGATCCGCTCCAGCGCCATGCGCTCGCGCCACTTCGCGGCGGCCTTCGCGTCGGCGGCCAGCTCCTCGGCCATGCGCACCGCCGCCGCATGGGCGGACTCCACGATCTGCTTCGCGTCCTGCACCGCCTGGGCCTGCGCCGCGCGGGCATTATCCAGCATGGCCTGCGCCTCGGCCTTCAGCCGGGCGGCCTCCTCCAGCGCCTCGCGCACGCCCTGCGTCCGCGCATCGAGGATTTTCGTGATCGCGGCCCAGATGCGGCGGCCGGCGAGCGCGGCAAAGATCAGCACGGCGAGCAGCACCCAGAACGCGCCATAGCCCCAGAACGCCGTGTGCAAGGCCTGATATTGCATCGCTAAGCCGCCTTTTTTGCCGCGAGGGCGGCATCCACGCAGCCGGGCGCGCTGCCTGCGGGCGCCGCACCACCGGTGAGCTTCTGCCAGATGGCCTCACACGCCGCCACGGCCACGGGTTTGAGCGCCGCCATGGCCTCGGCCCGGGCGCGGGCGATCCGTTGCTCGGATTCGGCCAGGTTCTTGTCCAGCCGCGCCGCCAGGGCAGCGGCGTTGGCCGCCGCGCGGGCCTTGGCCTTGGTTGTCATCTCCGCCACCTCCGCCTGGGCCTGGGCGCGCGCCTGGGCGATGGTCGCGCGCAGCGCCATCGCGCGCTGGTCGGCCTCGGCCTTGGCAGCCCTGGCATCGGCGAGATCGCGCGCGATCACCTGCGCGCGGTTCTCGAGCACGCGACCCATCTCCGGCAGGCCCCAGCGCGCCAGCAGCAGGTACAGCACCACGAGGATCACCACCATCCAGCCGACCTGCGTGAGGGTGAGCGGGTTGTGGAAATCCATCTGAGGCATTGTCCCCGCCCACGCGGCGGTGGGGCTGAGCGCCAGCAGAAGCGTGGTGGCAGGGATGCGCATCAGGTGAACAGGATCACCAGCGCGATGACCAGCGCATACAGCGCCACCGCCTCGGTCAGGGCGAAGCCGAGCAGCACGTCGCGGAACATCGCATCGCGCGCGGCCGGGTTGCGCCCGACCGAGGAGACAAACGCACCGAACAGATTGCCGATACCCACACCCGCACCGGCGACGCCGATGGTGGCAAGGCCGGCGCCGATGTCCCGGGCGAGCAGAGCGGCTGACTGAGGATCCATGTCTATTTTTTCCTTTCTGAGAAAATCATCAATGCATATGCACGGCGTCGTGCAGATACAGGCAGGTGAGAATGGCGAACACATAGGCCTGGAGGCCCGCCACCAGCAGCTCCAGCGCCACCAGCGCCACATTCAGGCCGAGCGGCACGAGGGCGGCCACCGCGCCCAGCACGCCGAAGCTGGCGGCGAGCAGCAGCATGAACCCGGCGAAGACCTCCCACATCACGTGCCCGGCGGTGATGTTGGCAAACAACCGGACGGAGAGCGAGACGGGGCGCGAGAGATAGGAGATGAACTCGATGGGGATGAGCAGCGGCAGCAGCCACACCGGCACGCCGGCGGGCACAAAAAACTTCAGGAACCGCAGCCCATGCGTATAGAACCCGACGCCGGTGGAGAACAGGAATACGAACAGCGCCAGCGTGAGCGTCACCGCGATATGGCTCGTGAAGGCGAAAAAATACGGGAACAGGCCGAGCAGGTTGCCCAGCAGGATGAAGCTGAAGATCGTGAAGACAAGGGGGAAAAACCGCATGCCCTCGTCGCCGATCGTGTCCACGCACATGTCCCGCACGAACTCGTACAGCACCTCCACCAGCGCCTGGGTGCGCCCCGGCACGAGTGCTTGCGCCCGCAGCCCGAGCGCGAACACCAGCACGATGATCGCCGCCGCGGCCAGCATCGCCTCGTTGGAATTGGTGAAATCGACCGCGCGGCCAAGTGGGCCCAGCCCCGTGGTGAGGCTGAACTGTCCCAGCGCGTCGATCTTCGGGCCTGCCATCAAAAATTACCCCTGCCAGTCGCCTCAACTCCTGCCGGCCGCGCGGAAAATATTGCGCAGGCCAGCCGCCATCCCCACCGGCACCATGGCGACCATCAGCCATGGCGTCGTATGCAGGAGCCTGTCCAGCCCCCACCCGATCACCACGGCGATGACCATCGCGGCCACCAGCTCCACCCCCAGCCGCATCGCGAAGCTGACCGCCTGGCTCGCCGCCCCCGCACTTTTGTGCGCGGAGTCCGCAGCCGAGCCGCCTTGAGCCGCCGCCTCGGCCGCCGCAAGACGTTGCTCAAAAGCCTGGCTGTCCCGATCGTCGCTCATGCACCTGTTTTCAGCGGTTTACCCCGCCGAGGATTGGCCCGGTTGCTAGCCTCCCGCCGCCTCGCCTGTCAAGAACAGGGCAATCGGCGCTTCGGCAGGCTGAGCGTCGCCATTATACGCCTGGCCGGAGTAGCACTTTGGTCCAGCCCGCATCTCGCTTGTCGAAATGCTCATAGGCCTTGGGCGCCTCCTCCAGCGACAGCTCCTGCGAGACGATGAAGGACGGCTTGGCCCGCCCGGCCTCGATCAGCCTGGCCAGATACCGGTTGTAGGCCTTCACATTCGCCTGACCGGTCTTCAGCGTCTGGCCCTTGAACCAGAACGTGCCAAAATCGAACGCCATCTTGCCCATTTTCGCGAGCTCGTCCTCGGCCTTCGGGTCCTTGGGCACGAACACGCCGACGCAGCCGATCCCGCCGGTCGGCCGCACGGACGCGACGAGGTGATTCATCGTGAGGTGATTGCATTCATGGCCGTAATGGTCATGGCACTGGTAGCCCACGCACTCGCAGCCACGGTGCGCGCCCACGCCCTCGGTCATATCGAGCACCTGCTCGACCGCGTCACCCCTGGAATTATCGATCGCGATCGCGCCGATGGATTCAGCCAGTTTCAGCCGGTCCGGATGATTATCGACCACCATCACCTTGGATGCGCCCTTGATGAGTGCGGAGTACGCCGCCATCAGCCCAACCGGCCCGGCGCCATACACCACGACGGATTCTCCGGACTTCACGCCCGCCAGCTCGGTGCTGTGCCACCCGGTGGGGAAGATGTCGCTCAGCATCACATAGTCGCGCAACTTCTCCCTCGCATCCTTGGGCAGCACCAGGCAGTTGAAGTCGGCATAGGGGACGCGCAGCAGCTCCGCCTGGCCGCCGCTGTAGGGGCCCATGCCGGCGAACCCGTAGGCAGCACCCGCCGAGCCGGGGTTGCAGGTGAGGCAAAAGCCGGTCAGCCCGCGCTCGCAATTCTCGCAGAATCCGCAGGCGACGTTGAACGGCACGCAGACGAGGTCGCCCATCTTCACCCGATCGACGGCATCGCCCACCTCGATCACCTCGCCCAGGCTCTCATGGCCCAGGATCCGCCCGGTTTCCATGTCCGTGCGGCCCTCGTACATATGCAGGTCCGAGCCACAGATATTGGTCATGATGATCTTGAGCACCACATCGTGCGGTCGCTCGATCTTCGCATCCTGCATGTCCCTGATGCTGACGTCACGCGGGCCGTTATAGACCAATGCTCGCATCGGCTCTCTCCTTTGAGATCTCTCCAAGAGAAAGGCGGGCAACTCTCGCTGCCCGCCTTGAATGGTCTATTTGGAGCCGCCCTTGCGCCCGGCTTCGGCGGCTCTCGCGGGGTCGTTGGCGAAATTGCCCCCGCTGTGGCTGCCGCCAGCGCCGCTATGGCTGGCCTTGCCGCCCTTGGCGCCGGCCTCTGCCGCCTTCTCACGGTCGTTCACGAAGTTGCCGCCGCTTGCCTGCCCGCCTTTGTGCCCGGCCTCGGAGGCCTTCTCGCGATTGTTCGCGAAATTACCCGGATTGGAATTCGCCATCTGGTTATCCTCTCAAAAGTTATTGGATACGGCTGTAGACTCGCCGTCCGCCTCACTCGGGGCGAAGCCAGAACATCGTCAGGATCGGATTGAATGCAACGGCGCAGAGGGCATGATACCTCGATTTAATGCGCTGAATAATTTCCCCGTTGTGGGGAGGAGTGATGGGCGTCATCGACACGTTGGCGTGGTTAGAGCGCCTTGCCGAGCCGCCGCACCGCCTCGTGTAGCTCCGCCTCGTCCATGACTACCAAAACCCAGCCGCGCGCCGTTGGTGCTGTCGTCATCGCTGGCAAACGCCTAGCCCGGCGTGAACCCGACGCCTTTGGCCAGCCCGCGCGCAGCCAGCGCCCCCACATCGATCATGTGGAGGTGCATATCACTCACGGCTATTCCACCACGCTCGACCAGATCGCGACGCCGCTCCGGGGCTGGTGCCCTCGTGGCGAGCGAGCGAACAGGTCTTCGCCAAGCTCAAAACCCTGCTCCGCAGAACCGCAGCCCGCACCGTCGAAGACACATGGAAAGGCATCGGAAATCTCCTCAGCGCCTTCGAACCAGCAGAATGCGCCAATTACCTCAGAAACTCCGGGTATGCGTCAATTAGAGAATATCAAACTCTAATTCGATTCCTACCATGCGCGAAATTCTGCGCATGGTAGGAAAGATGGCGATGGGTTGGTTTTAAGAGAACTGGTTCATCGTATTGTGCGCGCCGCCGGCTTTCAGCGCCGCCTCACCCGCGAAATACTCCTTATGGTCATCGCCGATATCCGAGCCGGACATGTTCTGGTGCCGCACGCAGGCGATCCCCTGGCGGATCTCCTCGCGTTGTACGCCCAGCACATAGCCCAGCATCCCGGCCGCGCCGAAATATTCCCGGGCCAGATTATCGGTGGAGAGCGCCTCCGTGTGGTAGCTGGGCAGCGTGATGAGATGATGAAACACGCCGGCGCGGGCCGCCGCATCCGCCTGGAAGGTGCGGATGCGCGTATCCGCGGCGTGGCCCAGCTCGGTCTCGTCATATTCCACGCTCATCAGCTTCGCGCGGTCATAGTGCGAGAGGTCCCGGCCCTCCTGCTCCCAGGCATCATAAACCTGCTGGCGGAAATTGAGCGTCCAGTTGAAGGAAGGGGAGTTGTTGTAGGTGAGCTTGGCGTTTGGCACCACGGCGCGGATGCGGTCCACCATGGCGGCGACCTGCTCGACATGCGGCTTCTCGGTCTCGATCCAGAGCAGGTCCGCGCCGTTTTGCAGGGAGGTGATGCAGTCCAGCACGCAGCGGTCGGCGCCGGTGCCGGGGCGGAACTGGAACAGGTTGCTGGCCAGGCGCCTGGGGCGCAGCAATTTGCCGTCGCGGTTGAGCACGACATCGCCGTTGCGGGCGGTCTCGGGTGTGATCTCCTCGCAGTCCAAGAAGCTGTTATACTGGTCCCCCAGATCGCCCGGCGTGCGGCTGACCGCGATCTGCTTGGTGAGGCCCGCACCCAGCGAATCCGTACGGGTGACGATGATGCCCTCCTCGACGCCCAGCTCCAGGAAGGCGTAGCGGCAGGCGCGGATTTTCGCCAGGAAATCCTCGTGCGGGACGGTGACCTTGCCGTCCTGATGGCCGCATTGTTTCTCGTCCGAGACCTGGTTCTCGATCTGGAGCGCGCAAGCGCCGGCCTCGATGCATTTCTTGGCGAGGAGATAGGTGGCCTCGGCATTGCCGAACCCGGCGTCGATATCGGCGATGATTGGCACCACATGGGTCTCATGCTCCGCGACCTGGGCCAGCAGGCTTGCCTCCTTCGCTTTGTCCCCCGCTTTGCGGGCGGCGTCGCTCTCGCGGAAGATCATGCCGAGCTCGCGCGCGTCCGCCTGGCGCAGAAAGGTGTAGATTTCCGCGATGAGTTCCGGCACGGCGGTCTTCTCATGCATGGACTGGTCCGGCAGCGGGCCGAACTGCGAGCGCAATGCCGCGATCATCCAGCCGGAGAGGTAGATATAGCGGCCCTTGGTGGTGCCGAAATGTTTTTTGGCGGCGATCATCTGCTGCTGGGCGACGAAGCCGTGCCACGCGCCGAGGGACTGGGTGTAGTTGGCGGGGTTGGCGTCATAGGCGGCCATGTCCGCCCGCATGATGGCGGCGGTGTGGCGGGCGATATCCAGCCCGGTGCGGAAGCGGTTCTGCAGGCGCATGCGGGCCACGGACTCGGCGCTGATACCGTCCCACGTGCCGGATTTTTCGGTGATGAGACGGCCGACCTCGGCGATATGCTCCTGGTAGGCGCTGCTGCTGGAATGCTGGCCCGGGGTCGGCTCCATGCCGCCACCCAAGCCTTCGGGGGCGAAATTACGTGTGCGCATCTGATGATCTCCTGTGGCGCCGCACGGTTGCGGCAAAAGCTTGATATGCTGCGCCTGCGAAGAACGCTACGGAGAGTTTACACGGGATTTACGAAATATGTGTAACGATTTACAGGTTTTGGGGCAAATTTGTAAATTGAGTTAAAAGAGCCGCCTGGCCGCCGCGAGGTCGTCCGGCGTGTTGAGGTTCATGAACGGGTCCGCCGGGGCGGGGAACGCCACCTGACCGGCGCGGCACAGAGCGAGCGCGTCCCGCACCCTGTAGGCGCCGGGTGCGGCCAGAAACCGCTGCAAAACGGGCAGAAAGCCGACCGGCCAGAGGGCGACGAGATGGTGCTGCCGCCCGGCGTACACCGCTGCGTTGGGTGCCGGGTGCAGGCGGGTTAATAGGTCGTGCGGGATGAAGGGTGTGTCCACCGGCACGGTGAGCAGCGCGGTGGCACCCAGTGTTGCCGCCCAGGCGAGGCCGGCGGCGACGCCCGCCAGCGGGCCGCGGCCCGTTTGTGCGTCCGCCAGCACCGGCAGACCGAAGGCGGCGAAGCGCGCGGCGTCCCCGTTCGCGCTGATGGCGATGTGGGTCACCTGCGGGGCCAGCCGGGCCAGCACGTGGGCGATGAGCGGTTGACCGCCGAGCGGCAGAAAGGCTTTGTCCGCACCGCCGAGGCGCGTGCCCTGGCCGCCCGCGAGAATGAGCGCCGCGTTCATGCGGCTTTGGAACTGGGGCGAACGACGGGGATCGAACCCGCGACAACCGGTACCACAAACCGGCGCTCTACCAACTGAGCTACGTCCGCCATCAGGGCCAGGGGGAACCGGGTGCGTCGTAGCGCTGCGAGCGGCCCGGCGTCAACTTTCGGCATCGTCAAGCCCGCCAATGTTCCAGCCGCGCCAACGCCTGCTCCAGCAGCGCGGGCTGCTTGCAGAATGCGAATCGCACGTGATGCGCGGGGGCGTCCGCGACATAGAAGGAAGAGAGGGGAATGGCCGCCACCTTCGCCTGCATGGTCATCATGCGGCAGAATTCATGGTCGTTCCCGCTATAGCCCAGGGCGGAATAATCCGCCGTGATGAAATAGCCCCCCTGCGCCGGCAGCACGGCGAAGCCCAGGCGCGCCAGGCCTGCGGCCAGAAGGTCCCGCTGTGCCTGGAGGCGCGCCGCCAGCGCCGTAAAATAATCCAGGCTACTGGCGAGCCCCAGCGCGACCGCGCGTTGCAGATTGGGCGCGGTGGTGAAAGTGAGATGCTGGTGCGCCCGGCTGACCAGCGTGATGAGCGGCGCCGGGCCGGAGACATAGCCCACCTTCCACCCGGTGAGGGAGAAGGTTTTGCCCGCGCTGCCGATGCGCAGGCAGTGCGAGGCCATGCCGGGCAGCGCCATCAACGGCAGATGCGCAGCACCCGCGAACACCAGATGCTCGTAGACCTCGTCGCACACCGCGTAGGCATCGTGCGTGGCCAGCAGCCCGGCGATGAAGCCCAGCTCCTCGGCTGAGAACACCTTGCCCGTGGGGTTCATCGGCGTGTTGAGGAGCAGCAGCTTGGTGCGCGGGCTGAAGGCTTCCGCCAGCGCGGCACGGGGCAGCGCCCAGTCCGGCGGCTCCAGCCGCACCAGCCGCACGATGCCGCCCAGCATCCTCACCAGCGGCAGGTAGGTGTCATAGAGCGGCTCGATCAACACCACCTCATCCCCCGGATTGATCAACGCCATCAGGCAGGCGGTGATCGCCTCGGTGGCGCCGGAGGTTACCACCACGCCGCCCAAAGGGTCGATCTCGAGCCCGTAGCAGCGCGCATTCACCGCCGCCACCGCTGCGCGGAGTTCGGGCAGGCCGGTCATCGGCGGATACTGGTTGCGCTGGTCATACAGCGCATCGGCCGCCGCCTGGATGATATGCGCCGGGCCCTCGATGTCCGGGAAACCCTGACCGAGGTTGATCGCGCCATGCTCCTGGGCAAGCGCGGACATGATCGTGAAGATCGTCGTGCCGGTCTGTTCAAGCAGGCGATTGCCGGGTTTCACGCGATTATCCTTTGCAAGTCGTTCCCAGACTATCGCGCGGGATCAAACCCCGGCAAGCGTGATGAAAAAATAGGCAAATACGGCCATAGGTTGAGCAAAGGGCTCGCTCTATTCTGTCGCAAGCACGGCGCGGGCCTCACTTGCCATGCGCCGCACGGGCTGGCACGGTGCATGCAAGGCTTATGCGCCAACCCGTTGGTTGGCGCGCAACCGCGCTGTCCACACCACACAAGGAGGACGCCCGCTAGCTGATGGGCGTAAACCAGATGAAAAAGATCGAAGCGATCATCAAGCCGTTCAAGCTCGACGAGGTGAAGGAAGCCCTGCACGAGGTGGGCCTGCAAGGGATCACCGTCGTCGAGGCGAAGGGTTTCGGCCGCCAGAAGGGCCATACCGAGTTGTACCGCGGCGCGGAGTATGTCGTGGATTTCCTCCCGAAGGTTAAGATCGAGGTGATCTGCGAGGATGCCGTGGTGGAGCGCGCGGTCGAGGCGATCATGAATGCGGCGCGCACCGGGCGAATCGGCGATGGCAAGATCTTTATCTCCACCATCGAGGAGGTCATCCGGATCCGTACCGGTGAGAAGGGCGAAGCCGCCGTCTGAAACCTGCCCGGAGGCATTGTCCCACGGGGCGTGTGCCGTTAGGTTGACCGCGACGAGGTTAGGTTTTGTGCCTCTGGCGTAACCGGGGCCGCATGGTGCGGCGCCGGTCATCTACCACAATTTATGCACAACGGGGATTGAGTATGGCGAAAAAGGCCGAGAGCGCGGATGGCGCGGCGAAGGTTCTGGATCTGATCAAGGAAAACGGCGTCGAGTATGTTGACCTGCGGTTCACCGACCCGAAGGGCAAGTGGCAGCATACCGCCCAGCATATCTCCACGGTCGATGCCGACTCGCTGCGCGATGGTTTCATGTTCGATGGGTCGTCCATCGCCGGCTGGAAAGCTATCAACGAGTCCGACATGATCCTGCAACCGGACCTGGAGACGGCGGTGATGGACCCGTTCGCCGCCAAGCCGAGCCTCATCCTGTTCTGCGACATCATCGAGCCCTCCACCGGCCAGGGCTACGCCCGCGACCCGCGCTCCACCGCCAAAAAGGTGGAAGCCTATGTGAAGGCGACCGGCATCGGCGACAGTATCGTGGTCGGCGCGGAGGCGGAGTTCTTCATCTTCGACTCGGTGAAGTTCGGCACCGGCGGCAATTTTGGCTCCTACCATCTGGACTCCGTCGAGGGCCCCGGCTCCTCGATGAAGGAGTATCCGGAGGGCAATATGGGGCATCGCCCCGCCGTGAAGGGTGGGTATTTCCCCGTGCCGCCCGTGGATGGCGACTCCGACCTGCGCGCCGAGATGCTCTCCGTGATGGGCGAGATGGGCTTGCCGATCGAGAAGCACCACCATGAGGTGGCGCAGAGCCAGCATGAGCTGGGCACGAAGTTCGGCACGCTCACCAAGATGGCCGACCAGATGCAGATCTATAAATACTGCGTGCATAATGTCGCGCACTCCTATGGCAAGACCGCGACGTTCATGCCCAAACCGATCTATGGGGATAATGGCTCGGGCATGCACACCCACCAGTCGATCTGGAAGGCGGGCAAGCCGCTGTTCGCCGGGAACGGCTATGCGGACCTCTCCGAACTGTGCCTGTATTTCATCGGCGGCATCATCAAGCACGCCAAATCCATCAACGCCTTCACCAACCCCTCGACCAACAGCTACAAAAGGCTGATCCCGGGTTTTGAGGCGCCGGTGCTGCTGGCCTATTCCGCCCGCAACCGCTCCGCCTCCTGCCGGATCCCGTATACGACCAGCCCGAAGGCCAAGCGGGTGGAGGTGCGGTTCCCCGATCCGACCGCGAACCCGTACCTGGCGTTCTCCGCCATCGCGATGGCCGGGCTGGATGGTATCCGCAACAAAATCCACCCGGGCGACCCGATGGACAAGGATTTGTACGACCTGCCGCCCGAGGAGCTGAAGGGTATTCCGACCGTTTGCGGCAGCCTGCGCGAGGCGCTGCTGGCGCTGGAGGCCAACCATGACTTCCTGCTCGCGGGGGACGTGTTCAGCAAGGAGCAGATCGAGAGCTATATCGAGCTGAAGTGGAAGGATGTATATCGCTTCGAGCACACGCCGCATCCGGTGGAGTTCGAGATGTACTACTCGGCCTGAAGACGAAAATGGGGGCGAAAGCCCCCGTTTCTTATTCCGCCGCCTGGATATCCGGCGCTGCCCAGGCCGGCAGGGCGGCCTGAGCATGGGGAACAGAACTGTCCGTGAGAAACCAGTAGCGGAAGAGGATGTTCTCGAGCCCGGTGCGGCGGGCGAAGCCAGAGCAGCGCAACGCCGCCAGGCGTGCGGCAAACCCACCCTCCAGCCCGGCCAGAATGACGTGCAGATCCTGGCTCGCCTGTTGGCTCAGATGATCCGGCTGGGCCGCCAGCGCCCGCGCGTGCCGACACATCATCGTCATGAAGATCTCGGGCCCACGGCTTAGGGCCGCGAGTGCCCGCCCGACCAGGGGCCGCGCGGCGCCGATGAGGTTGTTTTTATGCAGCCGGTAGAGGATGCAGGGCTCCAGGTCGAACAGTACGCGCCCGCCGCAGGCGGAGACCACGATATAGCTCCACCAATCGTGCACCGTGCCGGTGGGCCGGCCCATGGCGGCGACCAGCCGCGCCGCCGCGCCGTTCATCACCAGCGTGTTCCCGTTGGCGATATTCTGCGTCAGGCTGGCCGGGAAACCGGGGACCGCGACATGCGCGACCAAGAGATCATCGCCGCGCAAGGCTTCATCCACCAAAATCTGCCGCGCGCAATAGAGCGCGGGCCCGCCCGCCGCTGCGATATGCGCAGCCGCGCGGCGCAGCTTGGTTGGCAGCCAGACATCATCCTGGTCCGCAAACGCGACGGCCTGCGCCCCTTCATTCTCGGCCAGCAGGGTCAGGAAACTCATCGCCGCGCCGAGATGCGGGCCGGATGAGCATGACTCCACGCAACGCCGTGGCCCGATGCGCGCCGCGAAGCCGCGCATCATCGCCACAGTGGCGTCGCTCGAGCCATCGTCACGCCAATGGATCGCCCAATGAGGATAATCCTGCGCCAGAAAGCTCTCCAACTGTTCGCATAAAAAACGCTCGCCATTGAAGGTGGAGAGCAAAATGATGATTCGTGGTGAAGATTCACGCTGCGCTATCACGCCCCAGGTTCCTTTCCACCACGCAGAAACAGAATAATACCGACCATGCGCATATATAGATTCAAACCCTTAAGAAAGCGTATAGTTTCGCCCACCATATATAGCCTACTAACGGTTGCGCAACCAGTTAACGTTGTATTTCGCTGACCCGCACCCCACACATGCGGCCATCCACGTTATTTCTTCAACTCGAATTTATACGGGCTGGCGCTGGTGTGCTGCGGGTCGATGGTGAGGCGATGCGCGATCGGCGGGAAGGCGCGCGAGCGGCACTCCTGCCGGTCGCAGGTCCGACAGGACAGGCCGATCCCCACCGCGGCGGTCGGCAGGTCCAGCCCGTCGCCATACACCAGATCCCGCGCGTGGCCCACGTCGCACCCCATCGCGATGACATGCACCGGCGGCGGCTCACCCCAGCGCGCCGCGCGCCCGGTGATGGTGCGGGCGAAACAGAGAAAGACCTCGCGCTCGGAGAGCTGGGCCACCTGCACACGCACCGCTCCCGGGGTCGCAAAGGCGGAATGCACGATCCAGCGCGGGCAGGTGCCGCCAAACCGCATGAAGGGAAACCCGGCCGCAGAGAAACGCTTGCTCACATTGCCGGCCGGGTCCACGCGCAAAAAGAAAAACGGCACGCCGCGCGCGCCGTTGCGTTGCAGGCTGCTCAGGCGCTGGCAGGCCTGCTCGTAGCTCACCCCGAAGCGCGCGGCGATCGCATCGACATCATAGCGGTTCTGCTGCGCGGTGATCAGAAAACCCTCATAGGGCATGAGGATGGCCCCGGCGATGTAGTTGAACAGCCCGATGCGCAGCAAGGCCGCGGCGTCCGGCGAGGAGGGTTGCGCATCGGCGACCAGCGGCTCTATCGCCTCGCGCGCTTCCAGCAGCGCCAGCTGGAAGGCCATCTGGAAGCCGCGCGACTCGCGGGTCAGATCCTCCGACAATGTGAGCAGCCGGGCCTGGGCGTCGAACGTCCGCAGTGAGCCCGGGGTGCGCTGCACGCTCACCGCCAGCCCGTGCACCCTGCGCAGGCGCTCGGCCAGCGCGTGATTATTGCCGATCTCGCTGACATTGAGGTTCGCGCTGATGGTCTCCGCAGCATCCTCCAGCGCGGCAAAATGATTCTCATGCGCGTGGAAAAAATCCCGCACCTCCTCGTTCGGCAGCATGATCTTGCGGCCCGATGGCAAAGTGATGCCGCCTTCATCCTCCCGCGCGCCGGCCCAGGCGCGGTGCAGGGCCAGCACCGCCCGGGCAGCGCTTGGGGTGGCGGCCAGCGCCTGGATCTCCTGCTCGGGCACCGGCTCCGCCCCCAGCAGCGGGTCTGAGAACGCCTCGCGCAGCTGAAACTCCAGCTCCCGCTCCTGGACACCCGAGAGCGCCGCGAGGTCGACATTCAGCAGGTCCGTGAGCTTGAAGAGCAGCGAGGCGGTGACGTTGCGCTGGTCGTGCTCGACGAGGTTGAGGTAGCTGGTCGAGATGCCGAGCTTCTGGGCGAACCCCTGCTGCGAGAAACCCTGCTCCAGGCGCAGGCGGCGGATGGTCTTCCCGATCGGAGTTTTTGACATGTTTTACATATAGTAAAAATTTACCGTAAAGTTAAGCACGTATTTCGCATTCCCGGGCAGAATTTCGCTGGATTTTACGATTAATTGTAAATAAATTGGATCCATGCCGAATCATCGGCGCGTTCAGGAGTTTTCATTATGTCGCACCTCGTCACGCCAAATTACGCTCCCGATGGCAGCACGATGGCTGCGGCCACGCGCGCGTCCCCCCAGGCGGGCGCCATGATGCCGGGGCACAGCCAGGAGCGAGAGCAGGACCGCAGCATTGTGCCAGATGCGCACCATTATGATGACGGGCTGGTGCATGGCCACGCCTGGGCCGCACCTGCCCACCGCAGATAATCAAGCCAGAAAGCCAATCAAAAGCGCAGAAGCGCCAACTCGATCGGGAACGTCCCTGACGACCCCCTCATGGCAGCATGAGGGGGTTTTTGTATCGCCATGACAAAACGGGGCAATCATGCGAGCCTTGCGCCATGTCCATCCGGAACTTTACCCTGACCGCGGACCTGCTGCTGCGCGCCTACCGGCTGGGCCTGTTCCCCATGGCGGAATCCCGCGCCAGCCGGGTGCTGCACTGGCTGGACCCGCAAGCGCGCGGCGTATTGCCGCTGGACGCGTTCCATCTGCCGCGCAGCCTGATGAAGACCCTGCGCGGCGGGCGGTTTATCGTCACCGCCAACGCGGATTTTGCGGGCACCATCGCCGCTTGCGCCGCCGCGCGGGCGGACCGGCCGGAGACCTGGATCAACGCCGAGATCGAACGGCTGTTCACCGAGCTGCACGGGCTGGGCTTTGCCCATAGCGTGGAGAGCTGGGAGCATGGCGCGCTAGTCGGCGGGCTATATGGTGCCTGCCTCGGCGGCGCGTTTTTCGGCGAGAGCATGTTCTCGACCGCGACCGACGCCTCGAAAGTCGCACTCGTACACCTGGTGGCGCGGCTGCGCCTTAGCGGGTTCACGCTGCTCGATACCCAGTTCGTCACACCGCACCTGGAAAAATTCGGCGCGGTTGAGATCGACCGTGCCACCTACCATGTGCAGCTGGCCCAGGCGGTGGAGGTGTCGGCGCGGTTTGTCGCCAGCCCTGATCCCGCCCTATTGTGGCGTGAGATGATGGAAATGCGGAAAGGTTGATGATGAAGAGGATGATTTTGGCGGGATTGTTCGCGCTGGTGGCGCTGCCCGCCCTGGCGGCGCCACCTTTTTTGCCACAACAGGACGTGGATGTGAGCTATGCGCTCACCACGCCCGGCCAACCGGCGCAGGATTACCAGATGCAATATGACGCGGCGGGGCGCCTGGCGCGGGTCGAGAGCCCGCAGGGCATCTATATTTTGGCGGACCTCGCCACCGGCCAGGCGCAGGTGGTGGTGCCAGCATTGCGAGCCACCGTGCAGGCGCCGGATTTTTCAGCCCTGACCGGCATGATCGCGAATGCCGACGGCGCGCGCTTCACGCCGCTGGGGCCGGGCCTGTATGCAGGTCTCGCCTGCGAGAAATATCTGGTGCTCAACGCCCAGGGCTCGGGCACCGCCTGCCTCACGCCACAGGGTGTCGTGCTGCACTTCAACGGGCAGGACCCGCATGGCTCGGCGCAGGTGACGGCGCTCTCGGTGACATTCGCCCCGCAGCCGGCGCAGGATTTCACGCCGCCGCAGGGCTATTCCGCCATCAACCTGCCGCCGGGCGCGCTGGCGGCGCTGCTGCAACAGCCCTAAAGTGCGATGATTGACTCGCCCGCCGTGCTGGCGTTTTGATCTTTCATGCATAAATTTCTGGCCAGATGCGACGCGGCGCTCGCCGAGATCTCGGCCCAGGGGCGGTACCGGCGCTTCGTCGCGCTGGAGAAGCTGGCGGATCGTTTCCCCTGGTATTCCGTGACCATGGAGGGCCGCACGCGCGACATATTGGTGTGGTCCTCCAATGACTATCTGGCGATGGGGACCGACCCGGCGGTGATCGAGGCCGCCGTGGCCGCCGCGCGGCGCATGGGCGCCGGGGCGGGTGGCACGCGCAACATCGCGGGCTCTTCGCCGCTGCACGTGGCGCTGGAGGAGGAGCTGGCGGATTTGCACGGCAAGGACGCCGCCCTGCTGTTCACCTCCGGCTATGTCTCGAACCAGGCATCCCTGGGGGCTATCCTGAATTCCCTGCCGGACTGGCAGGTGTTCTCCGACGCGCAGAATCATAATTCGATGATCGTCGGGATGAGGGACGGCAGGGCCAGCGTGCAGGTGTTCCGGCATAACGACATGGCGGACCTGGAGCGCCTGCTGGCCGCCGCACCCGCCGACGCGCCCAAACTCATCGCGTTCGAGAGCGTCTATTCGATGGACGGGGACATCGCGCCGCTCGCCGCGATCTGCGACCTGGCGGATAAATACGACGCGCTGACCTATCTGGACGAGGTGCACGCCGTGGGCATGTATGGCGCGCACGGCGGCGGTATCTCCGAGCGCGATGGTGTCGCGCACCGGATCACGATCATCGAGGGCACGCTGGCCAAGGCGTTTGGCTGCCATGGCGGGTATATCACCGGCGACTTCAAGGTGCTGGACTATATCCGCTCGGTCGCCGCCGGGTTCATCTTCACCACGGCGCTGCCGCCGCCGACGGTCGCCGCGGCGCTGACCTCTGTCCGCGCCTTAAAAGCGGATGCGCCACGGCGTGCGCAGCTGTTCGAGCGGGCGGAGGCGCTGAAGGCCAGGTTCCGCGCGGCCAGCCTGCCGGTGATGCCGAGCGAGAGCCATATCGTGCCGCTGATGATCGGGGACTCCGTGAGGGCGACCGAGGTCTCCATGCGGCTGATCCGGGAATTCGGCATGTATGCCACGCCGATCAACTACCCTACGGTGCCACGCGGCACGGAGCGGCTGCGCTTCACGCCCGGGCCCCGCCACACCGAGGCGATGATGGATGAATTGGTCGCGGCGTTGCAACATATTCTGGCCGGGGTGCTCACCGCCTGCCGCTAGATTTTATTTTGATACCATATCAAAATACCGTTGAATAGCACAAGTTGCAATGTGTGGCTGGAATTTATTCAATTCCTTATGCCGCGCGCCGCCCGGATGGCCTATGTGGAGGGTATCCCGAACGGGCAAGACTCCCATAGATTGAATGGATAAACAGATGAACGATTCAGACAAAACGCGCGGCGGCTCGCACGAGCAGCATGTGAAGGCCGGTGAGCAGAGCCACAAAAAGTCCTAGTATCCGGTCGCAGAGAAGCGTTGGTCGTGAAACGACCACGCTTCACCGCGTGAATCGGATACTTGCAGAAAAGACCAGCACCGATTTTCTCTGAAAGTCGGTGCTGGTATGGCTACCAGGGCCGCCTGTTCAGGTGGCCCCGCGCCCAAGCCATTGTTCGCCCGCCGCCCGGCTGACCGGCACCGTTTGACAGCAGGAAAGTTCTTCTGCATAATTAGGTTTAATTATGAAGAATTACCTGCGAGGTTGTCATGCCGGATGAAAAGCTTTGGGCGGGGGCGAAGTTCTGGGGTCTGGGCTTCGAGTGGGACCCGCAATGGCTCCTGAGCGACGCGCAGCGCGCGCTCCAGGCTAGGCTGATCGAATTATGCGCCTCCACCCTGCGGGTAAACGCGGTGGAGAGCGACAAGAACTTCACCTATCCGCGCAAGAATTTCGAGGCGCTGGCGGAGCTTGGGTTGCTCGGCCTGCTGGTGCCTAAATCGATGGGCGGGATGGGTGAGGGCCATGTATGTGCCGCCATGGTGGTGGAGACTATCGCCCGCTACGGCTGCCCGAGCACCGCGATGTGCTACACGATGCACCTGGGCGCCACCGCCGCCGCATTGTTTCGCTATCACCACAACCCGATCCTCACCGATATTCTATCGCGGTTGGATAAGGACGTGCTGATCGGCACGCTCTCCTATTCGGACCCTGAAACCGGTTCGCACTTCTGGTATCCCATCTCCTCGAAAGCCGAGCGCCATGGCGATGGCTACATCGTGAATAAAAAAGCCTCCTGGACGACGTCCGGCGGCTTTGCGGACTGGTATATCGTACAAACGACCTCGCCGGACTTTGCCGGCAACTACGCGGATCTGTCCTGTTTCATCGTCACCAGGGATCAGGTGAAATCCAACCCCGCCAACTGGGACGGGCTTGGCCTGCGCGGCAACCAGTCCGGCCCGATGGAGGTGATCGATGCGATCCTCCCCGCCGATGGCATGGTCGGGCCGAGCGGCGACGGGCCGAAATCCAACGATGAATGCGTCGATCCGTTTTTTCTCATCTGCTCCTCATCCTGCTGGAACGGCATCTCGCTCGCCACCATCGATATCACCAAGAACCACACCACCCGCAAAACCCACCAGGATGTGGGCATGCGCGTGGCGGACTACCCGACGATCCAGGACTATGTGGGCGAGGCGATCATGGACACCAACGCCTCGCGCGCGCTCGCCTTCCAGATGGCGCAGGCGCTGGATTCCGCCACCAATAACTGCGACTGGTCGGTGCATGAGGACCTGGACGCACTTCCCCGCGCGGCGTTTCTGCATCAGCTCTGGCAGACCAAATTCATCGCCGCCAAAAACGTCGCGCATGTCGTGGACAAGATGCTGCACGCCTGCGGCGGGACCGGCTATAAGCCCGCGCTGATGATCGAGCGCTATCTGCGGGACGGCAAGGCGGGCTGGGTCATGGGGCCGACGAATGAGGTGCTGCGCCAATTTGTCGGCAAGGCAGCGCTGCTCGGCTTTGAGAGCCTGGACTACTGGAACCAGTCCGTGAACGAGCGGGTGCTGAACAACGAGATCAAAAAACTGGACGAGGCCGGTCGCAAAGCCCTGGCCGAGAAACTGCTGGGCGGCAACGCTGAGCGGCGCGTCGCCTGAGGCCATCGCGTGGACGCACCGGGCGCATGGCTGGAACGATTGACCCTGCGTGGCGGTGCCAGCCTGGATGTGGCGCTGGCGGCGGGCGAGCGTCTCACCGTCACGGATGAGGAGGGCGGCCAGGCCTGCGACCTGCTGGCCCCACCGCAGGCTTTGCGGCGGGTGATCGGGGATGACGCAGCACCTGGCGCGTTTTTCACCTATCAGGCGCAGGCTGATTGCGCGGTGACGCTCAGCGCGCCGGGCGAGCCCATGGCACCGCACGCACAGAACACGCCGACCGACCTGCGCGTCGCCATCACCCGCAGCAAGCCCGTCCGGCCCGCTGCCCTGGCCACGCCGAAGCAGGAGATCCTCGTTAAAGCCGCCACCGCGCAATCCTACCATGTGGCGGCGGGGGATTATATCCAGATCCTGGACCTGGAGGGCCAGCAATGCTCGGATTTTCTGGCCTTCGATGCGCAAAACCTATCCTACGGGCTGGATGCGACCACCACGCGCACGCTGGGCAACCGGATTTATCCCGGCCCCGGCCTGTATGCCAAATTTTTCGATGCGCGGATGGAGCCGCTGGTCGAGATCATCCGCGACACCTGCGGCCGGCACGACACCTTCGCGCTGGCCTGCTCCGCCAAATCCTACGATGATGCGGGCTACCCCGGCCACGCCAACTGCACGGATAATTTCAATCTGGCGCTGGCCCCGCACGGAATCACGCCGCGCGCGGGCTGGCCCGCCATCAATTTTTTCTTCAACACCAGCGTCGATGCATCCGGCGCCATCGTCGCCGATGAATCCTGGTCCCGCCCGGGGGACTATGTGCTGCTGCGCGCACTGAAAGACCTCGTCTGCGCCAACTCCTCCTGCGCGGATGACGTCTTCACCACCAACGGCTATCACCCTACCGACATTCTGGTCCGTATTTATGATGGGAGCGAGGAGTTCTCGAGAGCGATGGCGCACCGAATCACGCCCGATGCCGAACCCAGCCTCACGCGCCGCAGCGGTTTCCACACCGCCACCAGCGCGCTAACCGATGATTTCGTCGAGAACAGCGGCTTCTGGCTGCCCAACAGCTACAAGCATACCGGAACGATCGGCGAATACTTCGCCTGCCGGGAGCACGCCGCGCTGATCGATCTCTCCTCCCTGCGCAAGTTCGAGATCACCGGCCCGGATGCCGAGAACCTGCTGGCCCTGGCGCTCACCCGCAATGTCCGCAAGCTCTCCATCGGGCAGGTTGTGTACAGCGCGATGTGCTATCCGCACGGCGGCATGATCGACGACGGCACGGTGCTGCGCCTGGCTGAGAACAACTTCCGCCTCATTTGCGGCGTGGATTACAGCGGCGTGTGGCTGCGCGAGCTGGCGGCCCAACATCACTTACGCGTCTTCGTGCGCGGCTCGACCGACCAGTTGAATAATGTCGCGCTGCAAGGCCCGCGCGCGCGGGAGATTCTGGCGCCATTGCTCTACACGGCGCCAACGCAGCCCAGCATCCACGATCTCAAATGGTTCCGCTTCAGCATCGCCCGGCTCGGCCATGCACAGGGCGTCCCGCTCGTCGTCTCCCGCACCGGCTACACCGGGGAGCTGGGCTATGAGATCTGGTGCCATCCATCGAACGCGCCGGAGCTGTGGGGCGCGCTCACTACCGCGGGCGCGGTGCCGATGGGCCTGGCCGCACTGGATATGCTGCGCATCGAGGCCGGGCTGATCCTGGCGGGCCGCGAGTTCACCGACGAGACGGACCCCTATGAGGCCGGCATCGGCTTCGCGGTGGCGGACCGCGAGGCGGATTTCATCGGCCGCGACGCGCTGCGCCGCCGCAGCGCCAACCCGCACCGCCGGCTCGTCGGGCTTATCATGGAGGGCGCGGAGATGGTCCACCACGGGGACTGCGTGCATCAGGGCCGCGCGCAGATCGGCGTCGTCACCAGCGCCGTACGCTCGCCCGTCTTGCAAAAATCCATCGCGCTGGCGCGGGTGGATGTTCACCACGCCGCCATCGGCAACCGGGTCGAGATCGGCAAGCTGGACGGGCAGATGAAGCGCCTGGCCGCCACCATCACGCCATTCCCGCACTACGACCCGGAGAAGACCCGGGTGCGCGCGTGAAATACTCCGGCCTGGCCGTGCTGCGGGAGGCGCTGCGCGGCCACACCGGGTGGAAGCCCGCCTGGCGCGACGCCACGCCCGCGCCGGAATATGACGTGGTAATCATCGGCGGCGGCGGCCACGGGCTGGCGACGGCCTTCTACCTCGCCAGGCACCATCATGTCGGGCGCATCGCGGTGGTGGAAAAATCCTGGCTCGGCTCGGGCAGCATCGGCCGCAACACCACGATCATCCGCAGCAACTACCTGCTACCGGGCAATATCCCGTTCTATGAGCTCTCGATGAAACTATGGGAGGGGCTGGAGCAGGAGGTGAACTACAACGCGATGGTGAGCCAGCGCGGCGTATACAACATCTTCCACTCGGACGCCCAGCGCGACGCCTACGCCAGGCGCGGCAACGCCATGCGCCTGCACGGGGTGGATGCGCAACTGCTGGACCGCGCAACCCTGCGGGCAAAAATCCCCTACCTGGACTATGAGAACGCGCGCTTCCCCATCCAGGGCGCGTTGCTCCAGGCGCGCGGCGGCACCGTGCGGCACGATGCCGTGGCCTGGGGCTACGCTCGCGCGGCGGACCGGCTGGGGGTCGATATCATCCAGAATTGCGAGGTCACCGGCATCACCCGGCAGAATGGTAGCGTGACCGGGATCGAGACCACGCGCGGCTTCATCGGCGCCAAAAAACTAGGCCTGGCGGTGGCCGGCGCGTCCTCGCTCGTCGCCTCCATGGCCGGACTGCGCCTGCCCATCGAGAGCCACGCGCTGCAAGCCTTCGTGACCGAGGCGCTCAAGCCGCTCATCGACAATGTCATCACTTTCGGCGCCGGGCATTTCTATATTTCGCAGTCGGATAAAGGCGGGCTGGTGTTCGGCGGCGATCTGGACGGCTATAATTCCTACGCCGCGCGGGGCAACCTGCCGACCATCGAGGATGTATGCGAGGGCGGGATGGCCCTGATGCCGATGATCGGCCGCGCGCGGCTCGTGCGCCACTGGGGCGGGATCATGGACATGACGATGGACGGCTCACCGATCATCGATAAGACGCCGGTGGAGAATCTCTACCTCAACGCGGGCTGGTGCTACGGTGGGTTCAAGGCGACGCCCGCCTCGGGCTTCTGCTTCGCCCATCTCATCGCCCAGAACACAACGCATGAGGTCGCCGGCGCCTACCGGCTGGACCGTTTCGCCGAGGGTCGGCTGATCGACGAGAAGGGAGTCGGCGCGCAGCCGAACCTGCACTGATGCGCATCACCTGCCCCCATTGCGGCCAGCGCGGGTTGGAGGAATTCCTCTACCATGGCGATGCCACACCCCAACGTCCATCGGACGGTGGTGCCACCCCCACCGTGGAATGGACCGACTATGTCTATCTGCGCGACAATAAAAACTTCGCGCATGAGGAGCTGTGGTATCACAGCGCCGGATGCCACGCTTGGCTGCGGGTCACGCGCGACCTCTCAACCCATGAAATTCAGGACGTGAGGCAGGCATGAGCGCATACCGGCTGCCCACCGGCGGGCTGATTGATCGCGCGCAACCGTTGCACTTTCGCTTCGATGGCAAGGCCTACCAGGGCTATGCGGGAGATACGCTGGCCTCCGCCTTGCTCGCCAACGGCGTGCGGCTCATGGGCCGCAGCTTCAAATACCATCGCCCGCGCGGCGTGCTCTCGGCGGGGTCTGAGGAGCCGAACGCGCTGGTCGAGCTGCGCAGCGGCGCGCACCGCGAGCCCAACACCCGCGCCACCGTGGCGGAGTTGTTCGAGGGGCTCACCGCCACCAGCCAGAATCGCTACCCCAGCCTCAAATACGATATTCTCGCGATCAACGGCCTGTTCTCGCCGTTCTTCACCGCCGGGTTCTACTATAAAACCTTCATGTGGCCCGCTTCCTTCTGGGAGAAGCTCTACGAGCCCGCCATCCGCCGCGCCGCCGGGCTGGGCCGCAGCGCCGCCGTGCCGGACCCGGATGTGTACGAGAAATCCACGATATTCTGCGATGTGCTGGTGATCGGCGGCGGGGTGGCCGGGCTCGAGGCGGCGCGCGCCGCGAGCGCCACGGGTGGCCGCGTGATCCTGTGCGATGAAGGGCCGCTGCTGGGCGGCCAGGCGCTGAACGACGGCGCGGAGGTTGATCTCTCCGGCCTGGAGAACGTGACACTGCTCACCCGCACCACGGTATTCGGCGTATACGACGGCGGCACCTATGGCGCGGTAACCCGCCTCACGGACCACCTGCCCTCGGCCAACGCGCCGCGCCAGCGGATGCTCCGGATCATCGCGCCACGCAGCATCCTGGCCGCCGGGGCGATCGAGCGGCCGTTGATTTTCGGCAATAACGACCTGCCCGGCGTGATGCTGGCGGGCGCGGTGCGCGCCTATATCCACCGCTACGCCGTCGCCCCCGGGCGGCGCGCACTGCTGGCGCTGAACCATGACGACGCCGCAGCCACCATCACCGCGCTCGCCGGGGCTGGAATCGCCATCGCCGGCGTCATCGACGCCAGGCCCGCTTCCTCCAACTTCGTGCAGTCCCTCGCCGCACAGATGGGCGCGCCATTATTCTCCGGCGCGCGCATCCTCCGCGCGCTGGGCCGCCTGGAAGTCTCCGGCGCCGAGGTTCTGCAGCGGGACGGCGCCACGCTCAACCTGCCCTGCGACCTCATCGCCATGTCCGGCGGCTGTAACCCCACGCTGCACCTCACCTCGCACCTGGATGGCAAGCCGGTGTGGGATGAGCGGATCGCGAGCTTCATCCCCGGAAAATTGCCGCCGGGGATGCAGGCTATCGGCGCTTGCGCGGGCGAGCGTATCAACCGCAACATCCTACCCGTCTGGTCATCTGGCCGCGCAGGGGGGAAGGAGTTCGTCGATTTCCAGAATGACGTCACGGCCGCCGATATCACCCTGGCCGAGCAGGAGGGGTTCGTCGCGGTCGAGCATCTGAAGCGCTACACCACGCTCGGCATGGCGACGGACCAGGGCAAGACCGCCAACGTGAACGCCATCGCGCTCATGGCCGCGGCGTCCGGCCAATCGATCCCGCAGGCGGGCACCACGCGCTTTCGCCCGCCCTATACGCCGGTCGCGCTGGGCGCGCTGGCGGGCGGGCATCGCGGCCAGCAGTTCAAGCCCCGGCGGCTCACCCCCACGCACGCCTGGGCCGCCGCGCAGGGTGCCACCTTCATCGAGACAGGGCTGTGGCTGCGCGCGCAGTATTTCCCGCGGCCCGGGGAGGACTGGCAGGAAGCCACAAGGCGGGAGGTGCACGCCGTGCGCAACGCGGTGGGGATCTGCGACGTCACCACGCTCGGCAAGATCGACATCCAGGGGCCAGGCGCGGTGGCATTTCTGGAGTTTGTCTATAGCAACGGCTGGGCCAACCTCGCCGTGGGGCGGGCGCGCTACGGGCTGATGCTGCGGGAAGACGGTTTCGTGATGGACGACGGCACCTGCGCGCGCCTGGGCGAGACGCATTTTGTCATGACCACGACGACCGCGAACGCGGCGAAGGTGATGCAGCATCTCGAATTCTGCCACCAGATTCTGCGGCCCGAACTGGACGTCTGCTGCATCTCCGTCACTGACCAATGGGCGCAGATCGCCATCGCCGGGCCAGAGTCCCGCCATGTGCTGGAGAAGCTCGTGGATGCGCCGTTTGATATCTCGAACGCCGCGTTCCCCTACATGGAAGCCGCCAGCCTGAGCGTTTGCGATGGCACGTCCGCCCGGCTGTTCCGCCTCTCCTTCTCGGGCGAGCTGGCCTATGAGTTGGCCGTGCCCGCCCGCTTCGGTGACGCGCTGGCCTCACGGCTCATGCAGGCGGGCGCGGAGTTCGGCATCACGCCCTACGGGACCGAGGCGCTGGGCGTCCTGCGGATCGAGAAGGGGCATCCCGCCGGGCCGGAGCTGAACGGCCAGACCACCGCGCACGACCTCGGCATGGCAAAGCTACTCTCCGGAAAAAAGGACTTCATCGGCCGCGCCCTGGCCGCGCGCCCGGCGCTCACGGGGCCTGATCGGTCGACTCTGGTGGGCCTCACACCGCTGGATGGCGCAACCTTGCTGCGCGCGGGCAGCCACCTGCTGAAGCCGGGCGTGCCCGCCACGGCGGCTAACGACGAGGGGTTCATCACCTCGGCTTCGTACTCGCCCACGCTGGGGCATCCCATCGCCCTGGCGCTGCTGGCCAACGGCCCGGCCCGGCTGGGCGAGCATATCCGCGTGTACGACCCGGTGCGCAATGGGGACACGCTGGCGCAGGTGGTGGCGCCGGTATTCTACGACCCCAGCGGGAGCCGCCTGCATGCTTGACCCCGCGCCCGAGTTGCTCCCCGCCACCGCCATGCTGCAACCGTTGGGATACGTTCCCATGCTCAGCCTCGCGGTGTTCGCCGGGCAATATGCGCCACTCTGCGCGGCGCTCGGCGTCACCCTGCCCACCAGCCCACGGCGCACCCGGGCGGCGCAGACCTCCTACCTCTGGTCCGGTCCCGGCGCCTGGCTCGTGCTCCCGCCGAATGTGGCCACCAGCGCGCAGATCTTTGAGGCCGCCGCGCCCTTCGCCGCCGTTACCCAGCAGGGGGACGGGCATTTTCTCGTCCGTGTCATGGGGCCGAACGCCCGCGCTGGCCTGGCCAGGCTCATGCCGATCGACCTGCATGAGAACGCATTCCCGCCCGACGACGTCGCGCTCACGCTGGCCGCGCATATCGGCGTAAAAATCTGGCGGGAGAGTGATGATTTTGTTCTGGCCTGTTTTCGTTCCTTTGCGGGCAGCCTATACCACGCTTTGCAGGAAGCCTTTGCGGAATTTACATCCGGAGCGTGATGACATAAAATGAACCGCCATTCATTTGACCGTTCAGGGAGTAGGTGTATGTCGAAGTCGCAATATGTTCTCACGCTCTCGTGCATCAACCAGCCGGGCATCGTCGCTTCCGTCACCTCCTATCTGTTTCAGCAGGGTGCCGATATCCGCGAGTCACAGCAGTTCGATGACTCGGAGACCGGAAAATTCTTCGCGCGCATCGGCTTCGACCTCGCCGCAACCAGCTCGATCACAACCGTGCGCGAGCAGTTCAGCGCGGTGGCCGAGAGCTTCAATCTGGCCTACACGCTGAACGACCATACCACGCCCCGGCGGGTGCTGTTGCTGGTCTCGAAATTCGACCATTGCCTGGTGGACTTACTGTATCGATGGCGCATCGGGGAGCTGGCGATGGCCCCGGTCGCGATCGTCTCCAACCATGGGCAGGAGAATTTTTCCGAGATCGACTATAAGAACATTCCGTTTCATCATCTGCCCATCAGCAAGAGCACCAAGATGGAACAGGAG
Organism: Pseudomonadota bacterium; assembly: GCA_021798575.1. Lineage (GTDB taxonomy): Bacteria > Pseudomonadota > Alphaproteobacteria > Acetobacterales > Acetobacteraceae > Acidocella. The sequence continues at coordinate 25,724 of JAJZGI010000030.1, forward strand.
GCCCAGATCTGGAGCCTGGTCCGGGAGCTGAAGCCGGAGCTGGTGGTGCTGGCGCGCTACATGCAGGTTCTGTCGGACGCGCTGACCGCCAAACTATCCGGCAACTGCATCAATATCCACCATTCTTTTCTGCCGGGGTTCAAGGGTGCCAAGCCCTATCATCAGGCGCATCAGCGCGGGGTCAAGCTCATCGGCGCCACCGCGCACTACGTCACGGCGGACCTGGATGAAGGCCCGATCATCGAGCAGGATGTCGAGCGCATCTCGCACGCGGACACGCCCGACGATCTGGTGCGCAAGGGCCGCGATATCGAGCGCCGGGTGCTGGCCCGCGCGGTGCGCTACCATCTGGAGGACCGCGTGATCCTCAACAATAAAAAGACCGTTGTTTTCACGACATGAACGGGCAAATATCCGCTCCCGCCAGGAGCAATTTCGGGGTGCAGACTTTGGGTGAAATCATCGACGGCAAGGCGTTCGCGGCAAATCTCCTCTCCACCATCACGGCGGAGGTGGCAAAACTGCCGTTCAAACCCGGCCTCGCCGTTGTGCTGGTCGGCGATGACGCCGCCTCCCGGGTCTATGTCGCGAACAAGATCAGAACCACCGAGCAGGCGGGCATGCTCTCCGTCCACCATCGCCTCGGCGCCGATACCACGCAGGCGGAGCTGCTCGCCCTGGTCGCCCGGCTGAACGCCGACCCGAACGTGCACGGCATCCTGGTCCAGCTACCTTTGCCCAAACATCTGAACGCCGATGAGGTGATCAACACCATCCACCCTGACAAAGACGTAGACGGCCTCACCGTGGTGAGTGCTGGTCGTCTCGCCTCCGGCCTGCCCGGCCTGGTCTCCTGCACGCCGCTCGGCTGCCTGCTCCTGTTGCAGGACCATCTGGCCGACCTCTCCGGTCTCAATGCCGTCGTACTTGGCCGCTCGAACCTGGTCGGCAAACCCATCGCCCAGCTATTGCTGCAACAAAATTGCACCGTCACCATCGCCCATTCAAAAACGCGCGATCTCGCGGCACTCTGCAAAACCGCCGACATCCTCATCGCCGCCGTCGGCCGGCCGGAGATGGTGCGCGGGGACTGGATCAAACCCGGCGCCACCGTGATCGATGTCGGCATCAACCGCGTCGCCGCCGCCACGCCGGGCAAGACCAAACTCGTCGGGGACGTCGCCTTTGCGGAGGCCGCGCCGTTGGCAGGCTTCATCACCCCGGTGCCAGGCGGCGTCGGCCCCATGACCATCGCCTGCCTGCTGCGCAACACGCTCACCGCCGCCCGGCGCATCGAAAAAATCGAGCGTTGAACAAGAGCCGCCCCATCTATGCGCCGTTCCAGTTCGACCCCTCCGGCGCGCGGCATCTGCTCGTCACGGACCAGCCGGACCCGCCCGCGGACCTGAACACCAACGTCCAAACTCTCACCGCCCGCACCCACACCGCCGATGCCATCCTGGCCTTCCTGCCGCCGCATCTGGCCACCCAGACCACCGGCCTGCGGCTCTACGCCATCGGCTCGGAGGCCTTCGTGTGGGACGTGAACGCCATCGCGCTCGCCGCGGGCATGGGCGCTGGCGAGGTCCACCTCACCCGCGCCGGGCCGCTCATCCGCCGCGTCTATTGCACCCATTGCCAGACCATGGCCGACGATGTGGCCACCACCATCACCCAATGCCCTGGCTGCGGCGCCACGCTTGAGGTGCGGGACCATTTCTCGCGCCACCACCGGGCCTTCATGGGCGTGCAGGTGGACGCCGAAGCCCCCGGCGAAATCCCAGCCCCGGAGGGCTTCCGCTCATGAGGCTCCGCATCGCCGAAATCACTGTTCTCTCGCCCGGCATCCGCAAATTCACGCTTGAACCACTGGCCGGCCTGCTGCCCGCCGCCGGTGCCGGCGCGCATCTGGTGTTCGACATCCCAGGCGCCACGCGCGTCCATAAAAACGCCTATTCGCTCATCGGCGGCCCGCAGGCGCGCACACAATATGAAATCATCGTCCGCCGGGTCGAGCCTTCACGCGGCGGCTCGGCCTGGCTGCACGAGCACGCCAGAATCGGCGACATACTGGAGGCAAAAACCCCGCAGAATCTCTTCCCCCTCGCGCATCTCGCCAAAAAACACCTGCTGCTCTCGGCGGGCATCGGCATCACGCCGTTCCTCGCCTTCGCCCGCGTCATGCGCACCCCGTTCGAGTGGCACCATTGCAGCCGCGCCGAGGATTCCGCCGCCTTCGCCGCCCTGCTGCCACCGGGCCCCCAGGTAACGCTGCACACCAGCCGCAACACGCTCAACCTCGCCGCCGTGCTCGGCACCCAGCCGCTCGGTACGCATCTCTATGTCTGCGGGCCGGAGCTTTTCAACGAGACCGTGCAAACCATGGCCCGCGCGCTCGGCTGGCCGGAGTCAAAAATCCACACCGAGAGCTTCGCCAGCGCCGCCGGCGGCGCGCCATTCATCGTGCATCTCGCCCGCTCCGGCCAAAGGCTCGAGGTCGCGGCGGACCAAACCCTGCTGGAGGCGATCGAGGCGGCTGGCATCGCCGCCCCCTATCTCTGCCGTGGCGGCGCCTGTGGCGCGTGCGAGCTGCCGCTGCTCCAGGGCACGCCTGAGCACCGCGACCATGTGCTGAGCCCGGAACAACGCGCCGCCAACAAATCCCTCATGGTCTGCGTCTCCCGCGCCCGCACCCCTGACCTCGTACTGGATTTCTGAGCATGGACCTCAACCTCAAACCCGCCGAAACCTTCCGGGGCAATTTTTCGGCGCAAAATTCGGAGGCCGCGATCCGGCGCTTCCCGTTTCCCTTCCCCGATGACCTCTACATGTACTCAGTCAACATGGAGCCGCACGAGCGCGGCGGCCCCACCGCGGCGTATGACGCGATCTTCGACCTCGACGAGCACTATTTGGGTGAATGCGCCGACCGCGCGCAGGTGCTGGCGGACGACCCCAAACGCTGCCAGGTGATGCCACACCTGATCGACGCCGAATGGGACACGCTGGAGCTGCTGATGGAGAGCCTGGCCACGGACTACCCGGCGCAGTTCACCCTCACCCGCAACGGCGACGCCTGGCACTGGATCAATCGCCCGCTGGCGCTGGACCAGCGCTTCACCTTCGGGGATGCAGCCAGCCTGCCCTGCCCGCCGTTTGAATATATCACCCGCCAGGTCCAGGGCGATTTCACCCTCCAGGACCAGCGCGACAATGATTTGTTCATCGAGGGCGGCATGGTCACCTCCCAGGCGGACTGGTCGCTGAACTTCGACGCCGGCATGTCCTTCCGGCAATGGCACGGCCCGGTGCCCTTGGCCCACGAGGCCGGGGTCTTCGATCGCGCCCTGGCCTATCTCCTCCGCCTGCAACTGGGCAAACCCGTGCGCCGGCTCAACTGGACCCTCACGGTGAACCCCAGGCTGGACACCTCACCCGAGAACTACCCAAAATGGGGGCCGGACCGCACGACCGTAACGCCGGAGAACGTCGGCCACAAACTATGCCTGCGGGTGGAGCTGCAAACCCTCACCCGCCTGCCGCGCAGCAACGGCATATTGTTTGGCATCCGCTGCTACCTCATCCGGCTGGAGGAGCTGGTGCGCGTGGAAAAATGGGCGCGCCGCCTGCACCGTGTCCTGCGCGATCTCCACCCCGACCTCGCCGCCTATAAAGGCATGCCCCGCTACCGGCCGATCATCGTGGACTATCTGGCGGCCTTCGACGACGGCGCCCCCACCTCGCCCGGCACCGGGCCTGACTAACCCCGCGCCGGGATAGCCAACGCTTGCGATCCCATGACGCTTCCGCTACACCGCGCAGCGCGACGCACCCGTAGCTCAACTGGATAGAGCACCAGACTACGAATCTGGGGGTTAGGAGTTCGAGTCTCTTCGGGTGCGCCATTTTTCATATGAAAATCAAGTGTTTGTGGGTTAGATTGCGCAAGGAGGGCACACGGCTGATCATCGAACCCGCTGCACCAAAATCGCTCCTGGCGCTCCTGGCCACGCTTCCCGTATTGGAAGAGGATTTTGTCCCCATGACCGACCTACCGCCGGATGATGTCACATTCTGATGGCTTAGGGAACCTCTGCATAACATTATGATTCCCTGTTCGTTTTGAATTTTGTACACTACTCCTGCATGGGCAGGGGGCAGCATTGAAGCAGACGACATTTTCGACGGCTGGGTTTGATCGCTACGCGAAGACGACCAAACGTGTGGCGTTTTTGGCGGAGATGGAGCGGGTCGTTCCGTGGTCCGAGCTGTGCGGGCTAGTGGATAAAATCATACATTTGAGTCCAATTTAGGATTCCCATTTTGCGTCTGAGATGCGATTCTGGGGCATGCTCGATGGTATTCAAGTTAAAGTCACTGCCAAGGACCGTGCCAAGCTGGA
>JAJZGI010000031.1 GCA_021798575.1 Pseudomonadota bacterium
AGCTTGGCACGGTCCTTGGCAGTGACTTTAACTTGAATACCATCGAGCATGCCCCAGAATCGCATCTCAGACGCAAAATGGGAATCCTAAATTGGACTCAAATGTATGATTTTATCCACTAGTGTGCGGGATGCTCCCGGAGTGGGTATGTTTTTGATGCTCAGCAACTTGTCACCTAGAGAGAAGGAGTTGACAATATCTGAAAGTGTCAGACCCTTCCCGCGACTCTGGAAGAGCGCAGAGTCACCCGCCCGAAAACTCGTCCATAGAATGTTACGCTGTTCCTTTATTGTTAGATGTTTGAGCCATGTCGGATTTTTGAAGCTGCGCAGCCAGGAAAAGCTCGCCAAATCCGCGTATGCGGGCCAGGCGTATTGGTTGACACTAAAACCTGTAACAATGTTTTTAGTGTCTTTTAATCCTACTTTGCTGAAGCCTTGTATTCGATTATTTTTTAAGACTTTACGAAGTATATTTACAGCGAGTTCATCAGAAATTTTTTGAAAATTTTCGTTGTCAATCGTTTTTCCTATCGTGAGTTGCGCATAGTCTGATACGTAGTCGCGCGCAAAATAATGGATAAAATCTGTGGCGTTAGCATTATTGATCTGAGCCGCGTCCGTGTACCAGGTGAGTGTATTCCGGTCGATCGTTACGCCGCGAGCAGCCTGTGCCCTCAGGTCGTCCGCGATGGCCTGATATGCAGCCGGATAATTTTTCTTAAGCAGAAAAGCTTTGATTTCCGCCAGCGTAGCGCTGCTGATTTCATATGTAATTTCGTTATTTTGCATTATTTGACTTCGTGAATCGCTAAGAAGTTAAGCGTTTTTTGGACAATTTGCTGCCAATGCTTAAGGTTTGAAACGCTGAAACTTTCTTCAAGAGATAGGTTTTTGTAGGAAAAAAACCCATCACATGGATCGTCTCGTGTATCATCACTCTGAGGAGTTTTACTACTTTCGCACAAGATATCGATCGCGGTTCTGTTGGATATGCCAATATATTCACCATCCCAAGATGGATGGTTTTTGTAACGGATTTGCAGCAACCCATAGGGGCCGGTTTTTAGCGTATCGGTGGTTGTTCCTGCGTGGATGGAATGCAACTCGGTAGTTGCGGGAGAAGGATTGGTCTCGCCGCTATCAATATAGAGCACCAGATCAGCATTGTCGTAATGCGGCATCCCGGCTTCCTCATTCGCCAACTTCGGATTGTCGATCAGGGGTGTGAAATCTGGGTAGTAGATATCGAATATCAGTTCCGTATTTTCCGGGCCGCCGTAATCGGAGACGGAAAGGAACGAATAATCCGCGGGCAGTTTGAAAGCGTACGTTCCGACATAGAATATGGCGGGGGTTTTGCTGTAGATCGTTGGCTGGTAGTCCCTTGATGGCGGGTTGCTACTTACATCGTAGCCCACCCATACCCAGAAAATCGCAGAGGCGCAGATGGCGCAAAAAAGGAGTGCCAAGACGATTTTGATGATCTTGAGAATCAATCGGATCATCTGTTGTGCCGGCGCGTGATGTGGGATAGCCTGCTCGTCATTTTATTTGTGCGAATCATGGATGCTGACCGATCAATGTGGCTTTATTAGGCGGGTGGGTTGGGTATTGCTGGATATATTGTTAGATATAATGACATTTTGTGGGAGAGTCAAGGGGAAATGATACGGTTCAGGGTTGTATGAAAATGGTGCATGGCTTCACTTCGTTCGCCATGACGGCACGGGGGCGCTGGTGGCGCATGGTATCCGCCATGACGGGGTGGGATAAACGCTGCGCATGATTTCGCCGTGACGGTGTGGGGACTTAAGGTGGCGCGGGGTGGTCGGCTTGACCTTAGGGCAAGAGGCGTGCCGTGACCCGACCACCGGCCAGGAGGTGCTGCTCCAGCACCTCGTCCACCGCTGCCATGCTGTCCAGCCGGTACCAGACGCCCTCCGGATAGAGCACCACGCAGGGGCCGTGCTCGCAACGGTCCAGGCAGCCGGACTGGTTGATGCGCACGTTTTTGATGCCGAGCTCTTTGGCGCGGACCTTCATATAGTCGCGCAATTTTTCAGCGCCTTTGGAGGCGCAGCAGCCGCGCGCGTGGCCTTCCGGCCGACGGTTGGCGCAGACGAAGACATGGGTGTCGAAATAGGGCTGGGGGTCGGTTGGTAGAGGGTGGCCCAAGGCTGTTGCTCCGATAATTGCGCCCTTATGTATAGCGCGGGCGGATAGTTGGGAAAGGTGGACGGGAATGGACGAGTTGCGGAACATGCTGGGCGCGGAATCCTCGCCCTATTTGTTGCAGCACAAGGATAACCCGGTGCACTGGCAGCCATGGGGGCCGACGGCGCTCGCGCTGGCGCAGCGGCTGGACCGGCCCGTGCTGCTGTCGATCGGCTATGCCGCGTGCCACTGGTGCCATGTGATGGCGCATGAGAGTTTCGAGGATGCGGGCGTGGCGGCGCTGATGAACGCACATTTTGTAAATATCAAGGTGGACCGGGAGGAACGCCCGGAGATCGACCAGATCTACATGGCCGCGCTGCACGCGATGGGCGAGCAGGGCGGCTGGCCGCTGACCATGGTGCTGACACCGTTGGGCGAGCCGTTCTGGGGTGGGACGTATTTTCCGCCGGTGCCGCGCTTTGGGCGGCCGAGTTTTCCGCAGGTTCTGACCGCGCTGGCCGGGGCGTGGGCCGGTGAGAGGGCGCGCATAGGCCAGACCGTGCAGGCGATGGGCCGCGCGCTGGCGGCGCAGGCTTTGGCCCGGCCAGGCGCAGTGCCCGGGCCAGGCGCGCTGGAGGCGGCGCGCGAATGGTTGCTGCGCGGCATGGACTGGCAGCATGGCGGCACCGGCGGCGCGCCGAAATTCCCCAATGCGCCGAGTTTCAGGTTTTTGTGGCAGGAGGCGCACCGCACCGGCGACGCCAGATGCGCGCGGGCGGTGGAGCTGTTGCTGGAGCGGATGAGCCAGGGCGGGATTTATGACCATGTCGGCGGCGGGTTTGCGCGCTACGCCACGGATGCCCGCTGGCTGGTGCCGCATTTCGAGAAGATGCTGTATGACAATGCGCTGATCCTGGACCTGCTGGCGCTGGCCGGGGGCGATAGCGCGCTCTGTGCCGCGCGGGCGCGCGAGACGGTGGCCTGGCTGCTGCGGGACATGCGGGTGGAGCATGGGTTCGCGGCCTCGGAGGATGCCGACAGCGAGGGGGTCGAGGGCAGGTTCTATGTCTGGACGCGCGCCGAGATTGCGCAGGTGCTGGGCGATGAGGTGGCGTTTTTTGCCGCGCATTACGACCTGCCGGAGCACGGCAACTGGGAGGAGCGGATTATCCTGGAGCGCAGGACGGCGTTGGGCGAGGCGCAGGTGGAGGCGAGGCTGGCGCGCTGCCGGGACGCGCTGCTGGCACGGCGGGCGATGCGAATCCGCCCCCAGCGGGATGACAAGATTCTGGCCGACTGGAATGCGCTGATGGTGGCGGCATTGGTGCGGGCGAGCGCGGTGTTCGGGCAGCCGGGGTGGCTGGAGGTGGCGCAATCGACGTTCGATTTTATCCTGGAGAAGATGGGCGGGGCGGATGGGCGGATTGCCCATGCGTGGCGGGCGGGGAAGGTCTCGGCGGCCGGGCTGATCGAGGACCAGGCGGCGATGCTGCGCGCGGCGCTGTCGCTGTATGAGGCGACCGGCGAGGCGGGCCGATTGGCGCAGGGGTTGCGTATTTTGGCGGCGGCGGAGGTGTGGTTTGGCGATGGCGCGGGGGCGTTCTTCATGGCGGCGCGGGATGCGGCGGATGTGCCGGGGCCGCGCGCGCGCAGCGTGAATGACGGGCCGACGCCGTCTGGCATCGGCTTGATGGCGGAAAATTATGCCAGGCTGTATCATCTGACCGGCCAGGCGGAGTATCGGGCGCGGGCCGAGGCGGTGCTGGCCGCCTATGGCGGGGAGCCCCGGATGCTGGCGGGCGCGCCGGTGCTGCTGGGCGCGCTGGATATGCTGGAGAATGCCACCTGCACGGTGGTAACGGGCGGCGCAGAGGGACTGGCGCAGGTGGCGCTGGCGAACTCCGACCCGGCGGCGGTGGTGCTGCGGGTGGGTGTTGGCGATGACCTGCCGGTGGAGCATCCGGCGTATGGCAAGCGCGCCGGTGCGGCGGCCTATGTGTGCCGCGACGGACGCTGCGCGCCGCCGGTGACCGACATGGCCGCCTTGCGGGGATTATGGCGCGGCACTACGCTGGATGGAGAATAATGGGGACAACTCCATGAGCCAGGAAACCGCGCCGATCAGCGTGAGCGAATTATTTACCATCGGGATTGGGCCCTCCAGCTCGCACACCGTGGGGCCGATGCGGGCTGCGGCGCGGTTTGTCGACGCGCTGGGGCCGGAGCGGCAGGTGCGGGTGCGAAGGGTGCAGGTGGAATTGTTCGGCTCCCTGGCGCTGACCGGGCGGGGCCACGCGACCGATACCGCCGTGATCCTGGGCTTGCAGGGCTGGCAGCCGGAGACGACCGACCCCGACGCGGTGGCGGGGATCATCGAGACGGTGCGGCGCGAGGGGGTTCTGGACCTGGCGGGGGTGCGGCGGATCGGCTTTGTCGAGGCGGAGGATCTGCTGTTCAGGATGGGCGAGTTTTTGCCCGGGCACGCGAATGCGCTGCGGCTCTCGGCGTTTTTTGACGACGGGCCGGAGTTTGTCCAGCTTTATTATTCGATCGGCGGTGGGGCGATTCTGCTGGATGGTGCGGCGCCGATAGGTGCGGGGAGCAATATCCGCCAGGCGTATCCGTTCTCCTCGGCGGCGGAGCTGCTGGCGATTGGGCGGGCCGAGGGATTGTCGATCCCGCAGATCGTGCTCGCCAATGAGGCGGCGTGGCGCGAGCCCGAAGAGACGATGGAATTTTTGGACCGGGTGCATGATGCGATGCTGGCGTGCATCGCGCGCGGGTGCGAGCAGGACGGGATTCTGCCCGGCGGGCTGAACGTGCGGCGGCGGGCAAAGGCGCTGCACCGGGACCTGATGGCGGCGGGGCCGGCGTATCGCCCGGCGCATGTGTTCGAGTGGGTGAGCCTGTATGCGCTGGCGGTGAATGAGGAGAACGCCGCGGGGAGCCGGGTGGTGACAGCGCCGACCAATGGCGCGGCGGGGGTGATTCCGGCGGTGTTGAAATATTACGAGACCTTTACCGCGCAGCCGACGCGCCAGGGTGCCAGGGATTTTTTACTGACGGCGGCCGCGATCGGCGCGCTGTATAAGAAACGCGCCTCGATATCGGCGGCCGAGATGGGGTGCCAGGGCGAGGTGGGGGTTGCGTGCTCGATGGCGGCGGGGGCGCTGACCGCCGTGCTGGGTGGTAATAATGCGCAGATCGAGAATGCCGCCGAGATCGGCATGGAGCATAATCTGGGCCTGACGTGCGACCCGATTAAGGGGCTCGTGCAGATCCCGTGTATCGAGCGCAACACGATGGGGGCGATCAAGGCGATCAACGCGGCGTATCTGGCGCTGCGCGGGGATGGGCAGCATATCATCTCGCTCGACACGGTGATCGAGACGATGCGCCAGACGGGCGAGGATATGCGATCGAAGTACAAAGAGACCAGCCTGGGCGGGCTGGCGGTGAATTTCGTGGCGTGCTGATTCAGGCCAGCGGATTGACGCCGTGGGCGGCGAGCCCGGCCCAGGCGGTGGCGCTGAGCGCCGGACGGCGATAATAATTGAAGGCCTGCTCGGGCGTGTTTTTGTCGAGCGAGGGGCCGATGGTGAGGCCCGTGCTGAGGCTGGGTGCGACGGTGGCGTAGACGTAGCCCTGGCGCGCGATGTTGGCGGTGATGGTGGCCTGGAAGCTGGCTGCCATTGGGCTTTTGGCGAGAGCAAGGCTGGCGAAGGCCGTGCCCTCCAGCCAGATGCCATGGCTGGCGGTGGAAAAGCCGATGCCATTGCCCTGGCGCAGGGCGTTGATGACGGCGCGGCTTGAGGACTCCGAGCCAAGCCCGGCGAGATAGGGCCAGATGCCGGCATCGGCTGCGATGAGGGAATTGCGGGCGCCTGCGGGCGTGGTGCCCGCGCCGAACAGATTTGTTTTGGCGTCGAACATGGCGTGCACGAAGGCGGCGGCGTGGGCTGCATCCGGCACGCGGCCGAGTTTGGTGAAGACGGCGTAGAGGTCGGTGTTCTGCTCGGTGCTCTGCCAGGTGAGTTTGATGGGATGCGGCTCGAACCCATAGAACCCGCCGTAATAGCCGGTTGGGGCGCGCAGGCTTGTGTTGATGAAGTGGGCCGCGGCCTCGGCTGGGGCGTGCATGCCAAGCGCGGCCCATAGCAGCATGGCCCAGGCGATGGGACCGGTGGCGCTGCCGACCTGATACGGGTCCTCCGCCCAACTATTGGTGGTTTTGTCCCACCAGCCGGGGAGTTTTGCCGGGCGCGACATCGGCCCGGCCTGATAGGCGTTGCGCAGCCGGCCATCATGGTAGAAACGGTCGTGCTTCTGGGCGATGGCGAGAGCATCGGCGATGCGCTGCGCCTGGGATTTGCGGCCCGTGGCCAGCAGGAGCAGCCCGGCCAGCGCGTTATCGTAGACGTAGGCCGCGTTGGCCTGGGTGTGGTCGAACTTCGTGGCCCTGGGGCCGGTGCGGACGAGGTAGCTGTTGAGCAGCGCCGGGCCGGGGGGAAACGATGCGAGCCGGGTGGCGATGGCGGCGGCGAAGTCCGGCACAGGCGGCGCGGCGCGCGCCAGCGGCGCCAGCAGGCTGGCGGCACCGGCGCAGAAGGCACGGCGCGCGATCATCCCAGGATTTCAGCCAGGATTTCCGCCGTGCGGCCATTGGCGATGGTGGCTGCACGGGCATCAAAATGTACGCCGCCGACGCGGGCGAAGGCGTGCTGCACCGAGGGGTAGATGAAGACATCCACGAATTCATTCTCCTCGACGCCGTCCAGCAGTTTTTCCACAACCTCGGGGGAGGAAAACTCATCCTCCTCGGCGACATGGATGATGAGCGGGGCGGCGATGTTGTTAAATTCCGGAACCAGGGAATCCAGCCCCACGCCGTAGTAGGAGATGTTCACATCCGCGTCCGAGCGGGTGGCCATCATCACCGCGAGGCGGCCGCCCAGACAGTAGCCCAGCGTGGCGACGATGCCGTTGGCGCCCTGTAGACTGCGCGCCGCGACCAATGTGACCTGGAGGTCCTCGATGCCCTTGTCCTGGTTGAAGCCATTCATCAGCGCGAAGGCTTTTTTCCACTCCGCCTCGGATTTGTCCGTGATATTCACGCCTGGCTCCTGCCGCCAGAAAAGGTCTGGTGCGATGGCGATGAAGCCCATGGCGGCCAGCTCGGCGCAGGTGGCGCGCAGCGAATCGTTCACCCCGAAGATCTCCTGGATGACGATGACCACGCCCGCCGTGTCCGCCGAGGGTTTTGGCCGGGCGATGAAGGCGGAGAATGTGCCCGAGCCGTCTGTCGCCTTCAGTTTGATTTCCTGCATGGTCGAGTCTCCTGGAGAATTTGGGCTTATAGATAGTGCTCGGCCAGCGGAGTAAAACCATTAAAATTCTGGCTGGCGTAGCTGGTGACATAGGCGCCGGTGTTGTGGATGAGCAGGCGCTGGCCCGATTGCAGGGCGAGCGGCAGTTCGTAGGGCGATTTTTCATAGAGAATATCCACGCCGTCGCAGCTGGGGCCGGCCAGGACGACCGGGCCGGATGGGCCGGACGCCGTGGCGGCGGTGATGGGGTAGCGGATGGCCTCGCCCTCGGTTTCAGCCAGGCCGCCGTAGCGGCCGATGTCCAGATAGACCCAGCGGCGGGGATCGGCCTCCAGCCGCTGACAGACGAGCACGACCTCGGCTGCGATGAGGCCGGCGTCCCCCACTATGGCGCGGCCCGGCTCGATGAGCATCTCCGGCAGGTCGTTGCCGAAATGCGTCGTCATCGCCCGCATGATTTCGGTGGCGAAGTGCGCGGAATCCGGCACATCCTGATCGTAGCGGACCGGAAAGCCGCCGCCAAGATTGAGCATTTTGAGATCGAGTCCGTGGTTTTTCAGGTCCGTGAAGAGCGTCGCGACCTGGGCGATGGCGAGCTCGTAGGCTGCCGTGCCGGTCTGCTGGCTGCCGACGTGGAAGGACAGGCCGTGCGGTTGCAGGCCGAGGCCGGGCGCGGCCAGCATGAGGCCGCGCGCGCGCGCCAGGCTGGTGCCGAATTTTTTCGACAGCGGCCACTCCGCGCCGATATTATCCACCGCGATGCGGCAATAGACCTGTGACCCTGGCGCGTGGACAGCGATTTTCTCCAGCTCTTCCCGCGAATCGAACGCAAACAGCGGCACGCCGTGGGCGTGGGCGGCGGCGATGGCGGCAGGTTTTTTGACCGTGTTGCCGAAGCTGATATCCGCCGCCAGGGCGCCGGCTGAGAGACACGCCTCGATCTCGGGCAGGCTGGCGGCATCGAAACACGCACCGAGGCCGGACAGGCGGCGCAGAATGGGCGGCGCGGGATTGGCCTTGACGGCATAAAAAATGCGCGCAAGTGGCAGGGCATGGCGCAGCGCGGCGAAATTGGCCGCGACGACATCCAGGTCCAGCACCAGGCACGGCGTGGCCGGGGTGGTTGCAAGAAACGATGCGATCTTGGGGTTCATCGCAGGTCCTCCATGAAGGCCCGCCTGGTGAAGGCGACGGGCGCGGTTGCGAAACGGTCGAACGAACCAGCCACCCGAGGTTGGGTGCTGCCAGAACGCTTGACGTCGTTGCGTAACCAATCCTGGTGGACCGGCAGAGGCACGTACGTTGCTGCGTGGCCGGGGATTAGGGCCAATGGGGCGATGATGCAAGGGACAAAACGGCGCGGGGTAAATTGTCACGAAGTGCAACTTGCCCTGCACAAACCAGGGTGGCTCCGCTATTGTAACAACCATGGAGACGATGCCGCATATTCTGGTGATCGACGACGACCGGGAGATCCGCGAGTTGATCGGGCGGTTTTTGGAGCGCCAGCGCCTGCGCGTTACCACCGCGCGCGATGGCAGGGAGGCCAGGCGGGCGTTCCTCAACGGGCATTTCCAGCTCGTGGTGCTGGATTTGATGCTGCCCGGCGAGGGCGGGCTGGACCTGGCGCGCTGGCTGCGGGCCGAGACCAATGTGCCGATCATCATGCTCACCGCCATGGCCGAGGAGACCGACCGGATTATCGGCCTGGAGCTGGGCGCCGATGACTATGTGACCAAGCCGTTCAACCCGCGCGAGCTGCTGGCGCGTATCCGCGCGGTGCTGCGCCGCACCGGTGAAGGGAATGAGCCGGTGACCGAAGCCGCTGCCCGGACCTATCGATTCTCGGGCTGGGTGCTGGATACCGCGCGCCGCCGCCTGGCTGACCCTGGCGGTGTGGAGGTGGCGATCACCGGTGGCGAGTATGACCTGCTGGTGGCACTGCTGGACCGGCCCAACCGGGTGCTGACGCGCGACATGCTGCTGGACCTGCTGCGCGGACGGCAGGCCGGGCCGTTTGACCGGGCGATCGACGTTGCTGTCTCACGGCTGCGCCGCAAGCTGGAGGATGACGGACGCCACGCCCAGCTCATTAAAACCGTGCGCGGTGGCGGCTATGTGCTCTCCACCCCGGTGGAGCGCAGTTGAGGCTGGCACTCTGGCCCCGGAGCCTTGCCAGCCGCACGATTTTGACGCTGCTGGTGGGGTTTGCGCTCGTGCAACTGCTCGGGCTGCTCGTGCATACGGTGAACCAGATGACTCTCGAGCGGATCGAGCAGGAGCGCGAACTGGCGACCCGGGCGATCATCATCTACCGGCATGTGGCGCTGAGCCCGCCCGCCGCGCGAGCGGCTTTGCTGCGGCACGAGACCCTGCCGGATGGTGCCAGCGTCAGCCTCACGCCCGGACCGCCCGACCGGCTGGATACCCACCCGCTGCCGCTGGCCGCGCGGCAGATCTTCCGGGCCAGCCTGCTGGCCTACCAGCTACCCATGCGGCTGCGCCCGCATGGGGTGTATCTGCGTGCCTTTGGCCAACCGCCCAGAATCATCATCAGCTTCGGGATGCCGGATGGAAGGTTGAGCGGCCGGGCGGGGACGGTTTTTGGCGTGATGCGTCCGCTGCTGCTGCCGCGCGCCAAACAATGGCTGACGATCATCTCGCCGCTCAACCCGCCGGCGCCGTGGCGCTCGCCCGGCTTCGCGACGGCGTTTATCGTGATGATGGCGCTGGGCGCGGTCATGATTTTTTGGGCGGTGCATCGGCTGCTGGTGCCCGTGCGGACGCTGGCGGAGGCCGCCGAGCGGCTGGGCCGCGACGTGGCGAACGCCCCTGCCCTGCCCGAGACCGGCCCCAGCGAGATCGTGACCGCCGCGATCGCGTTCAACACCATGGCGGGGCGGATCCGCCGGTTTGTCGAGGACCGGACGTTTCTGCTGACCGCGATCGGCCATGATCTGCGCACGCCGATCACCCGGCTGAAGCTGCGGGCGGAATATATGGAGGATGAGGAGCAGCGCGTGAAAATGCTGGCGGACCTGGACGAGATGGAGGCGATGGTGGCGGCCACGCTGGCCTTTGGCCGGGATGTGACCACCAGCGAGCCGGTGACACGGCTGGATCTGGCGACCTTGCTGCGCACGATATTGGACGAGGCGGTGGATGGCGACCCGGCGGCCGCGGACCGGGTGAGCTATGACGGGCCGGAGCATTTGACGGTCAACGCGCGGGCGCTCAGCCTGAAGCGGGCGCTGACCAATCTCGTAGGGAATGGCCTGAAATATGGCGATGCGGCGAGGGTTACACTGAAACTGCTGCCGAAGGGTATCGCGCAGATCGATATCGAGGATGACGGGCCGGGGATCGCCACCGAGGCGATGGAGGCGGTGTTCGAGCCATTCCGCCGGCTGGAGACCAGCCGCAACCGCGAGACGGGAGGTGCCGGGCTCGGCCTCTCGATCGCCCGGAATATATTGCGCGCGCATGGCGGGGATATCGTGCTGCGCAACCTGCCCGGGCGAGGCCTGCGGGCGCGGGCCAACCTGCCGGTGTAGGGATATTGGTCACTTTTTCGTGAAAATTTGCCCCTGCATTACGAAAACTTTTGCTATGAATGGCCTGCCGGGCCATGATGATGTGTTTTGAGGTGGTAGCTTTTGACAGCACGGGATGAGCACCCTGCCGGATATGACGAGATCGGCTACTGGCGGGCGGCCGTTAAGACGACGACCAGCCTTTTGCAGATATTCTCATTCGCCGCATTCTTCGATGCCGCCGCGTCCACCCTGGCGGCCCTGCTGAACGCCGACGGCGCCGCGCTCATCATCCACGACGGGCCGGATCGGTTGAGATACCGGCTGTTCTATGGCGTTGAGCAGATCAACCACGAAGCGATCGGCAAATACAGCTTCTCGGCGCGCGACGGTACGGCGGGGCATGTGCTGACGACGGGAAAATATCTGTTCACGCCCGACTACCCCAACAGCGAGAATGCGATGCCGGAATTCGTCGATGCCGGGTTGCGCTCGAACCTCGTGCTGCCGCTGCCGGGGCCGGCGGGGTTTGTCGGCGCGATCGCCATCTCCTGGATATACCGCAACGCCGCGCCGCTGACGGAAACAAGCCTGGCCATCGCCGAGATGTTCGCAGCATTGGTCGGCTCGGCCGTGTATCGCGAGGAGTTGCAGAACCAGCTGGAGGAGCTCTCGCTGACCGACCCGCTGACCGGCCTGCCGAACCGGCGGATGCTGATGATGCGCCTGATAGAGGCGCAGAAGCGGGCGGTGCGTAACCAGACGCTGCTGGTGCTGGCGGTGCTGGACCTGGACGGGTTCAAAGCCATCAATGACCGGCTTGGCCACGCCGCCGGGGACCGGAAACTGCTCCAGTGCGCGGGGGCGATCCGCACGGCCATCCGCGATATCGACATGCTGGCGCGTTTTGGCGGGGATGAATTCGTTATCATCCTGGAAGATCTCAGATCACCCCAGGAGGTCAGGGCGATTCTGGAGCGGGTCGTGCGGGCGGTTGACCAGCAAGTGAATGATAATGTGGGCCCGTATAAGGTTACCGCGAGCCTGGGTGCGGCGATCTATCCGATCGACTGCAAAGAGCCGGACATTTTATTGAAAAACGCCGATGAGGCGATGTATCTGGCCAAGCGCAAGGGCGGCAACCAGGTGCATATCGCGGAGCCAGAGGCGTGAGGCTATTGCCCCGGTTGGTGGCCGGGCGGGCTCGCCTTGCCGTTGATGGTCGGCAGCGTGATGATTTTGGGTGGCGCCAGGCCGTTGCCGGGCCGGGCTGAGCCGCCGGTGACGCCTGGGGTCATGGTGGCGTAGCCCGCGCCGTTGGTCATGGAGGCGCCGGGGAGCTGCTGGCGCGGCGTGCCGTTGCGGTTCGTGCCCGGCACGCGGTTGATGGTGTCGCCGGACATGGCGCCGCCGTTGGAATTCAGACCGTCGTTGACGCCGAACTGCACCTGCGCCGAGGCCAGGGTGAAGCCGCCGAGTGCAAGAGCCGCCGCGAGATGCCAGCGCGACATGGGAGCCTCCGATGTGTTGGTAACCGTAACCAACATATAGGCATGGCGGCGGGCAATACGAGGGAGGCGACAAAATGTCAGCGCCGCTCGGTCTCCGCCTCCAGCCCCAGCATCTGGGCCAGGCGATCCAGGCGACGCAGCACGGCGTCCCCCGCGAAGACGCCGTTGGCCTCGGTGAGGCCCAGGATGAGCCGCCCGGGGGCGAGCGTGAGGGTGGTGCCAGCCAGCAGTTGCGGCGTGCCCGCGGAGAGCGTGTAGGCCAGGCGCAGGGCGGCGCCCAGAGTTTCCGTCCGGCGGGCGGCGTGGAGATCCAGCAGGGAGCGCGCCGGACCAAGGAACGGGCTGTCAGGCGGGGCCTCATAACGCAGGGCCATGGTGAGCGCGAGGAATGCCCGCGCATGGTGGTCCAGCCCCATGCCCGGCTGGCGCAGCACGCGCAGAAACGCCTGCTCGGCGCGATATTCCGGATGTTCATGGCTGCCGATGTCCGACAGCCAGCAGGCGGCCTCGCGCAGCCTGCGCTGCGCCCCGGTCTCCCCTGCGAAGAGCGGGTTGGTCCAGTTGATGAGGGCGGGCGGCAGCGCGGAATCCCGGATGATGCCGCGCGTGAGGTCCCGCCCGGCGGCTAGCAGAGGGTCCTGCGCGCGGATCTCGGGCGGCATGCGGCGGGCGAACCAGCCCTCCCGCAGGCCGTTGGCCGAGAACACGACGCGGCTGGCGTTGGAGGCGCGCAGCAGGCGGCGCAGGATGAGGGCGGCGTAGGGCAGGTCGTCGATGCGGCGGCGCGGGACGCCCGGCATCCGCTCGATGAGCTTGCGGCCGGCCTCGCCGATGACGCCCGCGAGGTCGCGCGCCTCCTCGCGCCCGATGGTGTAGTGGTGGACCATGTTGAGCGGGTAGCTCGTCTGGGCAATGTGGATGCGCGCCAGCGCCCGGAACGCCCCGCCGGACAAATAGAGGTCGCGCCCGGCGGCCTGCGCGATGAAGGGAGTCTCCTCCAGGGCCGCGCTGACGATGGCGCGGGCGCGCAGCAGGTCGCCGCCGGCGCGATCCGCCAGGCGGATGACGCCGATGGGCAGGGTGGCCGCCTGCCCGACCCGCCCGGCGTCCAGCCGGACGAGCTCTAGCGAGCCGCCGCCGAGGTCTGCCAGGGCGCCATCCGCCGCCGGGATGCCGCATAGCACACCCTCCGCCGAGAGCGCTGCCTCCTGCTCGCCCGAGAGGATGCTGACCTGCATAGGTGGGATGCGCGCCTGCATGAGGGCCGCGAACTCCGCGCCGTTCTCGGCGTCCCGCACCGCGGAGGTGGCCAGCACCTCGAAGGCGACGGCACCCATGGCCCGCGCGATGGCGGCATAGCGGCGCAGCACCGTCTCGGTCTGTGCCATCACCGCCTCCCCCAGGCGGCCGGTTTTGGTCATGTCCTTGGCGAGGCGGAGCACCGCTTTTTCGTTGAAAATCTGCACCGGGTTGCGGGCATCGCCCTCATAGATGACGAGCCGGACGGAGTTGGAGCCGAGATCCACCACCGCGCGGCGGGTGGCGGAATGGGCGGGAGGCGCAATTTCAGGGGACATCTGATCCATCATCGGGTAGTCTCGCAGATTCGGGCAAGGCGGTTAAGTGAAGATTGCGTGCTGGATTGAATATGATTTATTGTTTTGTCCGGGGTGTGTTTAGGCGAGTCATCCTGAACATCATTGCCGGGAGTGTCTGTCCTCGTTCCGGTGACGCCCTTATTCTTTTCAATACACCTTATTGGAGCTGCGGATTATTGAAGCGCGGGTTGCGCCCACGGTGCAGAGCGCGTTCCAGCGCTGCCGCGAGGTCGCGCTTTTGCGTCTCCCCCAGCTGGCGCGCCACCTCCAGGCTGCGGCCACGCCCCGTGAGCAGCAGTTTTGGCACGGTTCCCGCGCGCTCCTGCAGGACCACGTTCAGCCAGTAGGGTTGCAGGGAGAAATGCTGGCATCTGCCGTGGACATCCGTGCGGATGACGGCGAGCCGGCTGGCGGTGAGGGTGATATGCTCGCGGGCGCGCTCAGCCCGCATGTTGAGCCACATCAGGAACATGGCCAGCGCGATATCCGCGCCGTTGAAGCCGATGATCGGCCAGGCACCGAGCAGCGCCATGAGGCTGGTGACCGCCAGGGAGGCCGTGACCATGCCGCCTAACACCATGAACATCGCGCGGCGCGAGAGGCTGCGGTGCGGTTTGATCTCCGCCTCGAACATCAGCGGTTCGCAACTGGCGGAAATTGCATCCATACCGCATGATACCATGGCTGGGTGAGGATGACATATGGAAACTGTTCAGTGCGCGATCAGGGTGAAGCCGATGCGGCGCGGCGCGATCGAGGCGTTCTTGAGCGCCATCGCGGCGGGTAATCCGACGCCTGAGACCGAGCTCACCCATGCGACGCCGTTCCAGCTGCTGGTGGCGGTCGTGCTCTCGGCGCAGGCGACGGATAGGTCGGTCAACCGGGTGACGAAAACCCTGTTCGAGCGGGCACCCGACGCGGCTTCGATGCAGGCGCTGGGCGTGGAGGGTATCGCTGCGTGTATCCGATCCATCGGCCTGTGGCAGGCCAAGGCGCGGAATGTGGCGGCGCTCGCGGGGCTGCTGCTCGAGCGCCATGGCGGCGAGGTGCCGGGCACGCGGGACGCGCTGGAGGCGCTGCCTGGGGTTGGCCGCAAGACCGCGAATGTGGTGCTGAACGAGGTGTTCGGGCAGGCGACCATGGCGGTGGATACGCATATTTTCCGCCTGGGCAACCGCACCGGGCTGGCGCCGGGGGCGACCCCCCGCGCGGTGGAGGACGCGCTGCTCAGGCGGGTGCCGAAGCATATGCTCAAACCGGCGCATCTGTGGCTGATTCTGCACGGGCGCTACGTGTGCAAGGCGCGCATGCCGGAATGCTGGCGCTGCGCCGGAGCGGGGTTGTGCAATTATGGGGCAAAGACTCCAGCGCCTGGCTGAACGCGGGGGCAGGTGGAGAAAGTGGAGCCGCCCTGGCCGTTGGTTTTATACATCCTCCCAAGGCCTGCTTGTGCAGGTGGGCGCCGGATACCCGGACCAAGGCCCGGACAGAGCCAGCTCCCGAGGGAGATGCTTACGGCCCTGGGGATGATTTGCCTGACGAACCGGGCAGCTCCAGAACCTATCTAGGCGTCCGTGAGGTCGGCTGCAATCTCTTCCGCGCGGGCGGCGACGCGGCGCAGCTTGGCGCGGCGATCCGCCTCGACCTTGGCCGATGGCGGGAGCGCCGTGGGGGCGTTGCGCATGTCGTGCAGCTCGTCGGCCAGGAGCAGGGACGCCAGCATGAGCAGCCGCGCCTCCCCCGATTGGCCGCCGATGGCCTTGATGCTGCCGATCCGCTGCTCGATCTCGCCCGCCATGCGCTCCAGATGCGCCTCCTGCCCGTCCTCGCAGCCGACGGTGTAGGCATAGCCGTTGATACGGATGGTGACTTGGGCCATGGCGTTACTCCAACCCCGGCTCGGCGGGGTTTGATGCCTCCAACCCGGCACGCAGGCGCGCGATGATCATGTCCAGCGATTGCACGAGGGCGGCGTGGTTGAGCCCGCCTGCCGCGACGGGTTTGGTCGCGTGGGCGACGGCGGAGATCCGGCGCAATGCGGACTCGATGCGCTCCAGGATTTCGTCTTCTGACTCGGACTCGGGCATAGTTTGTATACAAGCCGACTGGGCGGCCAGAGGTCAAGTTTGGATGACATGAAGACATGGCAAGAACGACCCGCCAGCGTGATGGTGCATGGGCTCCCCGACGTGCGGATGGCGCTGGCCGTGGGGCGACCGCTGACGCTGCTGAGCGCGCCGGGGGCCGCGCAGTATATGGGCTGCCTGTGGTGGCGCGAGCTGCTGGGTGCGGCGGGGTTTGACGGCCCGGCGCTGCTGGACTGCGGCGATGCGCCGGGGCGGGCGCTGGAGGCGCTGCGGCTGGGCCTGCGCGGGCTCGTGCTGGCCGCACCGCCCGCCGCCTTTGCCGTGGTGGCGCAGCTGGCGGGCTTGCAGGGCGCGGTGCTGCTGGAACGAGCACCCCCTGCCCTGGACCTTGCCCAGCCGGGCGCGAAGCGGCGGCTGGCGGCCTGGCTGGGCGGATGACACGATGAAAAACATGAGCTACAGCACGGCAGGTTTCGCGGAAGGTTGATGCCCCCATGATGATGACGCAGACGGTCAAGAATATCCTGTCGCACTATGAGAGCGATAACCCCGGCAGCAAAGCGAACCTGGCGCGCATATTGATGGCGGGCCGGCTGGGCGGCACCGGCAGGCTGGTGATTTTGCCCGTGGACCAGGGGTTTGAGCACGGGCCCGCGCGCTCCTTCGCGGCCAACCCGGCGGCCTATGACCCGCATTATCATTTTCAGCTCGCGATCGACGCGGGGCTCTCGGCCTATGCCGCGCCTTTGGGAATGATCGAGGCGGGCGCTGGCACTTTTGCCGGGCAGATCCCCACGATTTTGAAGGTTAACTCCTCCAACTCGCTCGCCACCGACAAGAACCAGGCGCTCACCGGCTCGGTGAATGACGCGCTGCGGCTGGGCTGCGCTGCGATCGGCTTCACGATCTATCCGGGCAGCGAATTTGCCTTCGATTTGATGGAGGAGATCCGCGAATATGCCGAGGAGGCCAAGGCCGCCGGGCTGGCCGTGGTGGTGTGGTCCTATCCGCGTGGGCCGGAGCTGGACAAGGCCGCTGAGACCGCCTTCGATATCTGCGCCTATGCCGCGCATATGGCCGCACTGCTGGGCGCGCATATCATCAAGGTGAAGCCGCCGACCGCCGTGGTCTACCTGGAGGCAGCGAAGAAATCCTACGCCGATATTGATGGCTCGACGATGGAAAAGCGGGTCGCGCATATCGTGCAGTCCTGTTTTGCCGGCAAGCGGATCGTCGTGTTCTCGGGCGGTGAGGCCAAGGGGCTGGATGGGCTCTATGATGAGGTGCGCGGCCTGCGCGACGGCGGGGCGAATGGCTCGATTATTGGGCGCAACACCTTCCAGCGGCCACGCGCCGAGGCGCTGGCGATGCTGAACACGATTATCAATATCTATCAGGGCAAGGCATAGAGTGCCTTGCGTGATCACGCATGCACTCTATGCTTTTTTTGCGAGCAATTTTATCTGATTGGATTGAATCTTCCGGTTCAACCCAATCAGATATTGCTCTAGCGCTGCTGGCCTGATGACGGATTGTCGCCTCTATCTGATCACCCCGCCGGTGCTGCCTGAACGCTTTGAGGCGCAACTGGCGGCAGCGCTCGACGCGGGGGATGTCGCCGCCGTGCAGCTGCGGCTGAAGGATGTACCAGACGCCGCCTTGCAAAAAACCATCGAGCTTCTGCGGCCCGTCGTGCAGTCCCGCAACGTCGCGTTTTTATTGAACGACCGGCCGGACCTCGCCGTGGCGCTGGGGTGTGACGGCGCGCATGTCGGCCAGAGCGATATGGGGGCCGCGCAGGCGCGAAAAATCCTAGGTGAGCTGACGCTGGGCGTGACCTGCCATAACTCCCGGCATCTGGCGATGGAGGCGGGCGAGGCGGGCGCTGACTACGTGGCGTTCGGCGCGTTCTACCCGACCGCGACGAAGGCCCCGCCGGAGATGGCGGAGATCGAGACGCTGCGGGCCTGGGCGGAGATCATGGAGGTGCCGTGCGTTGCCATCGGCGGGATCACGGCTGCGAATTGCGCCCCGCTGGTGCGGGCGGGGGCGGAGTTTCTGGCCGTGGTGGGGGCGGTGTGGAACCACGCCGATGGTGCCGGTGCGGGGGTGCGGGCGATGCTGGGGGCGATCCGGGCGGTTTGAATTTTATTCATGAATTATTCAGGTGGGTTGGAACTTATCCGCAGTCGTTCCCGCGCAGCATGAAGCTGTAGACCTTGTCGTTTTTGAGCATGAAGGTCACGACGCAGGAATATTGCCGCACCGGCTGGGGCAGGCCCGCGCCCAGGAAGCCGCCGAAGCCATCCTCGCCCGCGAAACCGATGTCATAGTCCATCGGGATGACGTCGTCCTCGTGGCGCAGCGTGTAGGCGAGATATTCCACGCCGTCGGTGGTGATCTGGCGGTCCGGCACGCCGAAATTCTGCACCAGGGTCTGCGAGCTGGCGCCGATGTAGGTGGCCATGCGGCTTTGCAGGCTCGGCCCCGTGGCGCAGCCCGACAGCGCGACGAGCAGGACCAGGGGCAGGAGGTAGCGTCGCATCACGGATCTCCGATGGTATTTGAACTGGGCATATGGGGTGGGATTGAATTTATATCAGGGTGGCAGCCATTGCACGTCGCGAATATGTGAGGCGCCGCAGGCCAGCATCGCCAGCCTGTCGAACCCCAGGGCGACGCCGGCACAGGGCGGGAGTTTTGCCACGGCGGCCAGGAAATCCTCGTCCATCGGCCAGTCCGGCCCGGTTAGCGCGTGGCGGCGCGCGCGGTCCTGCGTGAAGCGCGCCCGCTGCTCGGCGGCATCGGTGAGCTCGACGAAGGCATTGGCCAGCTCCATGCCGCAGACATAGAGCTCGAAGCGCAGGGCGACACGCGGGTCTGATGCGTCGCGCCGGGCCAGGGCGGCCTGGGCCACCGGCCAGTGGGTGAGAAAGGTGGGGTGTGCCTGGCCGAGATGTGGCTCGATCCGCTCGAGCAGGAGCCGGAAGAACAGATCCTCCCAATCCTCGCCCGGGCGCAGGCGGGTTTTGGCCTGCGCCGCCAGTGCCGGAGCGTCACCCGCCGTGGCCAGGACATCCGCGCCGACATGGCGGTGGAACGCCTCGGCCACCGTGAGCCGCTCGAATTCTGCGAGGCTCGTGGTGACGCCGCGGCAGGTGAGGCTGGGCGGCAGGGTGGCGCGCAGCAGGGCGGCGCAGGTAGCCATTAAGGCTTCCATGTCACCCTGCAGGCAGTACCACTCCAGCAGGGTGAATTCCGGCGCGTGGGTGGGCGAGTGGGGCTCGTCCCGCCAGACGCGGGCGAGCTGGAAGATGGGCCCGGAGCCGCCCGCCAGGAGCTTCTTCATCGCGAATTCCGGGCTGGTGTGCAACCACGCGTTGCCAGCCGGAATGGCGCGCAGATGCACCTCCTCCCCCGGTGCGGGGACGAGATAGGGCGTGTGCGCCTCCAAATAGCCCCGCGCCGTGAAAAATGCGCGCACGGCCTGGGCCAGGCGCTGGATGCGGCGCAGGGCGGCCATCCGGTCCGGCAGATTCTCCCAGGGTTGAGACATCGATGCTCCCGCTCTACACCGGCGCCATGCCGGATGGTTCTGCCGCACAACAACAGACTCTGCGCTCGGTGGATGCGCTCATTGCGGCGGGGCTGGCAAGCGAGGCCGACCGGGCGGCGCTGGAGGCGGTGGTGGCGCGCTATGCGCTGGCGATTCCGCCGGACCTGTACGCGCTCATCGGCGCGCCGGGCGATGAAATCGGCGTGCAGTTCATCCCCGATGCTTTGGAGCTGGTGACGGCCCCGCATGAGATGGCCGACCCGATCGCCGATGAAGCGCTCTCCCCCGTGGCGGGCGTGGTACACCGCTACCCCGACCGCGCGCTGCTGAAGCCGCTGCTGGCCTGCCCCGTTTATTGCCGGTTCTGCTTCCGCCGGGAGCAGGTGGGGCCGGATGGCGGCGTGCTGAGCCAGGCCGAGCTGGAGGCGGCGTATGAGTATATCGCGGCGCACAGCGAGATCCGCGAAGTGATTTTGACCGGTGGTGATCCGCTGATCCTCTCTCCCCGCCGGTTGCGGGAGATTCTGCTGGCACTGGGCGGGATTGGCCATGTCGAGGTGCTGCGTATCCATACGCGCGTACCGGTGGCGAGCCCGGGGCTGATCACCGAGGCGCTGGCCGAGGCGCTGGATATTCCCACCCCGTTGTTCATCGCCGCGCATATCAACCACGCGCGCGAGATCACGCAGGCCACGCGCGACGCGCTGCGCAGGCTGCAACGGCGCGCCATACCCGTGCTCGGCCAGACCGTGCTGCTGGCCGGGGTGAATGACTCAGAGGCGGCGCTGGGCGATTTGTTCCGCGCGATGCTGCGGGCGCGGGTAAAACCCTATTATCTGCACCAGCTGGACGCAGCACCCGGCACGGCGCGGTTTTTTGTGGCGCCGGAGCGCGGACGGGAGATTCTGGCGGCGCTGCGCGGGCGGATCAGCGGTACCGCGCTGCCGACCTATATTTATGACCGGCCGGGCGGGCTGGGAAAAATCCCGCTCTAAATAATTTTGCCGTCAAAGGGCGGGAGGTAGTCGGGGGCTTCAAACTCGATCACCCACAGGTCGCCATCGAAGGCAATCCGCTTGTCCACATAGGACTCGGTCGCCTGATCATCCACCGGGGTGGGGCCGGTGGCCTGCATCCAGGCGAGTCGTCCATGCGTGTCGCGGAACTGACTGAGCAGCGTATTGCCGCTCCGGCCACGCAGAATGACGAGGATTCCGCCCGCGTCGTCATCCCCCCGGCGCAGCAACATGCCGGGTTTGCCGCGCGCCTGGCCGAGCCGCAGGGCGGCGGCGACCCAGATTCCGGCTTTCAGGCGCGGTGCTTCCATGTTTTTTGCCTATCCTTCGCGCCGCCACTTGCAGGGACCGATGCCTGCCCGCAATAAAGCTACTATGCGTAGATCAGGATTTCACTCAAGCTCCATAAGGATTTTCATGCAATATCCAGCCCGGCTGGCGGCGCTTCTCGCTGCGATGTTCGCCCTTATTCCCTGCGCGCAGGCCGCGACACCCATAACCTTCGGGCTGGATTGGGTGGCCGAGCCGGAATATGGCGGGTATTATCAGGCGCTGGCCACCGGGATCTATAAAAAATACGGGCTGGACGTGAAGATTGTCGAGGGTGGGCCGGAGGTGAACAACGCCGAGCTGCTCATAGCCGGACGGTTGACGTTCGACATCACCTCCAATGCGTTCCTGGCGCTGGATTTCGCGCAGCAGGACATCCCCTTCGTCGCGGTGGCGGCGGGCTTCCAGAAGGACCCGGACGCGCTGATCGCGCACCCTGGCATGGGCAACGACAGTTTTGCCGCCCTCAAAGGCAAGCCGATCGCGGTCAGCAGCGACACGCGGGCGAGCTGGTGGAATTATCTGAAGGCCAAGTATGGCTATTCCGACAGCCAGTTGCGCCCCTACGGCTTCAGCCTCACGCCGTTTTTTACCAATCCGCACGATATCCAGGAGGCCTATGTCACCGATGAGCCGTATCTGGTGCACAAACAAACCGGGAAATGGCCGGTGGTGCTGATGCTCTCGGACTCCGGGTTCGATGGCTATGCCAGCCTGATCGCCACCAGCGATGAATTGGTGAAGACCGATCCCGGGCTGGTGCAGCGCTTCATCGATGCGTCCACGCTGGGGTGGTACTCCTATTTGTATGGCAACCCGGCGCCTGCGTTCGCCGCGATAGAGAAGGCCAACCCGGACATGACGCCGGGGCTGATGCGCTATGGCTATGCGCAGATCAAGCAGCGCGGCATCGTCGATTCCGGCGATACCAAGACGCTGGGCATCTATGCCATGACCAACGCGCGCTGGGCGGCGTTCTTCAACCAGATGGTCGCCGCCGGGCTGTATGATAAATCGATGGATTACCGGGCCGGATACACGCTCCAGTTTGTCGACCATGGGTTTGGCCTGGCCAAATAATGCTGGCGATACGATCTGTCACCAAGCGTTTCGACGATGGGACGCTGGCGGTGGAGGAGGTCTCGGCGGAGATCAAATCCGGCGAGTTTGTGGCGCTGCTCGGCCCCTCGGGCTGCGGCAAATCCACCCTGCTGCGCCTGCTGGCCGGACTGACGGCGCCCAGCGACGGCGAGATAGTTTGGGACGCGGGCGCGCGGCCCGGGCTGGGGGATATCGGGTTCGTGTTCCAGGACGCGACGCTGATGCCTTGGGCGGATGCGGCGGAGAATGTGTACCTGCCGCTGCGGCTGATGGGCCAGCGCCGGGCCGAGGCGAAGGCGCGGATCGACGCCGCGCTGGCGCAGGTGGGGCTGGCCGAATTTGCCGAGAGCCGACCAAAGGCGCTCTCGGGCGGGATGAAGATGCGGGTCTCGATCGCCCGCGCCCTCGTCTCCGACCCTGGGCTGCTGCTGATGGACGAGCCGTTTGCGGCGCTCGATGAGTTCACCCGGCACCGGCTGCAAGGCGACCTGCATCGGCTGTGGCGGCAGAGCGGCAAGACGGTGGTTTTCGTGACGCATTCGATCTATGAGGCGGCGTTTCTGGCGAGCCGGGTGCTGGTGATGTCCCCCCGGCCGGGGCGGATCGCCGCGGATATCGCCGCAAAAATTGGCGATGGGCCGGAGCGGCGCGACAGTGCCGCGTATCTGGCGCTGGTGGGGGAGATTACGCAGGCGCTACGCGGGGTGATGGCGCTGTGAACAGAACGCTGGAGCGGACGGCGCCGGTGATGTTTGGCGCGGTGGGGCTGGGCCTGTGGCAGGCCACCGTATGGGCGCTGGGCGTGCCGCCCTATGTGCTGCCGGGGCCGGTGGCGATTGTGTTGGCGATTTTCCAGGATGCCGGGCAACTGGTCCCGGCGCTATTCTCGACCCTGATGGTGGCGATCACCGCGCTGCTCGCCGCGACTGGCATCGGCGTGGCCTTGGCCGTGGCGATGGCGGCGAGCCGGCTGTTCCGCGCCGCGATTCAGCCCTGGGCGGTGATCTTGCAGGTGACGCCGGTGGTGGCGATCGCGCCGCTGATCATCCTGTGGGTGGACCAGCCCTTCGCGGCGCTCGTGGTGTGCGCGACGATCGTGGCGTTCTTCCCCATACTCTCCAACACCGCGGCCGGGCTGGCGGCGACACCGCCGGAGTTGACCGATTTGTTCCAGCTCTATGGTGCGAGCCGGGCGCAGAGCCTGTTCTGGCTCAGCCTGCCCTCCGCGGTGCCGAATTTTCTGGTGGGGCTCAGAATCTCGGGCACCCTGGCCTTGGTTGGCGCCGTGGTGGCGGAGTTCGTGGCGGGCTCGGGCGGGTTTGCCTCTGGCCTCGCCTACCAGATTATCGAGGCGAGCTACCGGCTGGAGATCCCGCGCATGTTCGCCGCCTTGGTGCTGCTGGGCCTGAGCGGGATCGTGATCTATGCGGCGCTCGGCGGGCTGGAGAGATTGGTACTGCGCCGCCGCGACGGCGCTTGAATGTTGTGACGTATTCTGCGAGCTTTGGCCGCGCATTTGGAGATGACGATGGACTCGATGACACCGAAAAACCAGAGCAAGGGGCAGCTCGCCTATGAGCAGGAGCGGGCCAAAAAGGCCGGCAAGCCGCTGGAGGAGTGGATGCGGGCCAAAACCAAAGCGCGCGACGAGGCGGCCCGGAAGACCGAGACCAAGCCCGCCCGGAAGCCGGGCGTGCTGAGCCGGCTGCTGGCCCGGGCGCATAGACCGATATAGGCCTGGAAACGCCGAGGCGCGACCCCAGATGGTGTGAGCAACGTAACGAAGGCCTGCCCGCATGATCGAACTCCGCCCCTTTGCCGGGCTCGGCACTTTCAAAAATGAGTGGCTGAACGCGCATTATCATTTCAGCTTCAGCCATTATCGGCACCCGGAGCGCATGGGGTTTGGCGCGTTGCTGGTGTGGAACGACGATGAGATCGCGCCGCACACCGGGTTTGGGCCGCACCCGCATAAGGACATGGAGATCATCACCTTTGTCCGGCAGGGGGCGATTACCCACCGCGACAGCCTGGGCAATGAAGGGGCAACGCGCGCCGGGGACGTGCAGGTGATGCACGCGGGCAGCGGAATCACCCATGCCGAGGTGAACCAGGAGGCCGAGGTGACTCGGCTGTTCCAGATATGGATTCAGCCGGATGAGAAGGGCGTGCAGCCGGGGTGGAGCGCCAGGGCGTTCCCGCGTGCGGCGGGCCAGGGCTTGCAGGTGCTGGCGAGCGGCGACGCCGCGGCGCAGGCGGCAGGCGCACTGGCGCTGCACGCCGACGCTGCCGTGCTGGCGGCCAGGCTGCAACCGGGCGAGCGCGCGCATTACACCCTGGCGCCGGGCCGGGCGGCGTATCTCGTCCCCGCGACCGGGGAGATTGAAGTGAACGGTATCATCGTGCAGGCGCGGGACGGAGTGGCGCTGGCGGGCGAGTCTGAAATCCGGATCGAGGCGATGGCGGCGGCGGAAATCGTGCTCGTCGAGGTGCGGGCATGAGGCCGGCGCGGAATTACGTAAACATTTGTAATTATTTAGGAATTTTTGGCGCGATTATGGTTGCCTGTGATATTTAGGTAACGATTATTTCATGCACAGGCCTTATCGGCGGACAGAATACGTGCCCTATATAGAATTCATCGTTTTGTTGTCATGACCATATCCCGGGAGAGATGTTTCAGGATGCGTAAAAAACTTTATCGCGGCACCGCAGTGGCCCTTCTACTCGCGGGGGTTACCGCCTTTGCCAGCCTGGGCGCAGTAAAGGCCATGGCGGACTCCTCCTCTCTCAATGAATCCGCCGCCGTGCAGGCCAAATATAAGCCGGTGGGGGATTTCACCTATTTGGTGAAGAAGGTGACTCCCGCCGTCGTTTCGGTCGATGTGCATCTGAAGCTCGACCAGACCGCCGATGACAGTTCCGGCCCGCAAAACGGCATGCCGCCGGGCTTTCCGCTGTTTCCCGGTATGCCGCCCGGCTTTCCCTTCGGGATGCAGAACGGGCCAGCCCAGCCGCAGGTGATTGAGGCCAAGGGCTCGGGCTTCATCATCAACTCCTCGGGCCTTATCGTCACCAACAACCATGTGGTGAAGGACGCCAAGACCATCACCGTGACGCTCTCGGACGGCGAGACGCTGCCCGCGAAGGTGATCGGCACGGACCCGAAGACCGACCTCGCCGTGATAAAAATCTCCGCCGGGCACCCCCTGCCCTATGTGCAGCTCGGCTCGTCCAAGGACGTGGAGCCGGGTGAATGGGTCGTCGCGATGGGCAACCCGTTTGGCCTGGGCGGCACGGTGACGGCCGGGATCGTCTCAGCCCTGGGCCGCGATATCGGCGACGGACCCTATGATAAGTTCATCCAGATCGACGCGCCGATCAATGAGGGTAACTCTGGCGGGCCGCTGTTTGACCAGCGCGGCCAGGTGATCGGGATCAACACCGCTATCATCTCGCCGACGGGCGGCTCGGTCGGGATCGGCTTTGCCATCCCCTCCGACATGATCAAGCGCGTCGTCTCGCAGCTGATCGCCCATGGGAAGGTCGTGCGGGGCTTTTTGGGCATATCCGCGCAGGAGATTACCCCGCAGATGGCGCAGGCGCTGGGGCTGCCGACGGGCGACCCGACCAGCGATGGCGCGCTCGTGGCCGCGGTATCACCCGGTAGCCCCGCCTTCCGCGCCGGGCTGAAGCCGATGGATGTGATCACCAGCGTGGATGGCGCCACGGTTAAAAACCCTGAGGATCTGGCTGATGATATCGCCAATGTGGTGCCCGGCCACGATACCTCCATCGGCTTCACCCGGGCGGGCCATGCGAAGCATATCTCGGTGGCGGTGGAGACGATGCCGGCGAACCCGAACGCCGGGTTTCAGCAGGGTGGCCAGCAGCCCTCCTCCGCCGCGACCACCAAGGACCAGCTGGGGCTGACCCTGGCGCCGCTGACGCAGGATGACCGCACCCAGCTCAACCTGCCGGCCAGCACGATGGGCGCGGTGATTGCGGATGTGAAGCCGGACTCGCCGGCGGATCTGGCCGGGCTGCAACCGGGCGACCTGATCGTGGGTGTCGGCGCGCAGACGGTGAGCTCCCCCGATGATGCGGTGGCCGCGCTGAACGCCGCGCGCAAGGCCGGTGCGCCCGCCGTGGCGCTGCGGATCCTGCGCCAGGGCCAGGCGCTGTTCGTCGGGATCGGGCTCGGCAAGGGCAGCAATAACCCGGGATAGGCGTTTTACCTGCCCAGCAGTTTGCGCCGCAGTTTACGCCAAGCCATGATACCGACGCCGCCACGCCGCCGCCAGCGCTGCTCGCGCAGGTCGCGGTTGGTGGGGGCGTTGCCTTGCCATGGAAATGTACGCGGGGAGTCGCATTTGCTGGGCGGGAATTCGAACACCAGGCTGTAGGCGTAGCGCGGGGCCTGCGACTGGTTGGCGCCCGAGCCATGCACAGTGCGCCCGGTGTGCACGGTGCAGCCACCCAAGGGGAGCGGACAGGAGACGATGCGGTTTTGCTCGTACCCGGAACATTCCAGCGCATGGACCCGGCCGCCGCCGCGATGGTGGGGCAGCACCTCCCCCAGATGACTGCCTGCGACGAACTGCATGCAGCCGTTTTGCATATCCACCGGCTGGAGCGGCAGCCATATCGTGATCTCCTGATATTTCATCGCCGGATCGCGGAAGGCTTCGTCCTGGTGGAACGGCACGGCGGAGCCGTCCAGCGCCGGTTTCATGATGATATGATCGAAGGTGAACCGCGCCTCCGGGCCGAGCAGGGAGCGTGCGAGCGCCTCAGCCGCCAGATAGAAGCGGGTGCGGCGGAGTTCCGGGGCATCCAGATGCGGGCGCAGAATTTGCGGCACGCGCAGGATGGAGGGGGATTCGTCCTCGCCCACCATGTCGAACTGCCGGCCCTCCCGGTAGCCGGCGCGAACGGCGATGAGGCGCGAGCAGATGGCCCTGATTTTGGTGATGTCGGCGGCGTCGGTGATCGCGGGGATGGAGAGATAACCCTCACGCAGCAGGGCCGGCAGCCATCCGGCGTCACGGCCGGGTGTTTCCTGGATCATGTCTAACATTGGTGCTACCTGTTTATGTGAAGCCGCATGTTACTCATATGATAATTTCGCCAGGAACGAAGCTGTTTTATCATTTATTACACAAATGACAGAAAAATTATAATAATCGATTGGGGTGGGGGTGGCGGGTGGTTTTGGGGCGTGAGGTTGTATGGCGGATTATTAGCGGGTAGGTTAAGGGCGTGGTGTGGACCCGTAGCTCAGCTGGATAGAGCGTTGCCCTCCGAAGGCAAAGGTCACGCGTTCGAATCGCGTCGGGTCCGCCAATAAATCAGGGGGTTATGAGCCTTTCGACGTCTTCCGGAAAAGAGCCTAGCTAAATGTCATTTGGCTCTGGCGTAATACCGACAGTCTCCGGCGCGCCAGGCATCATCGTGTGGTAGTGCCCCACCGTCCAGCCACCATCCACCGCCAGCTCTGCGCCATTGATATACGACGCGTCCTCGCTCGCCAGAAACAAGGAGGCACGCGTAATCTCGGATGAATCGCCGATCCGCTGCAACGGCGCCACTGTATAAGACGACGCCAGCTTTGCGGCGGGCTCTTCTACCTGATATGCCAACGTCAGGGTGTTTCCAATAATAATGCTATACCCTGCCCTACGCCAATGCACATCGTTACGACGGCACGCTTTGAACGGTAGGTCTCCATTGCATTTACCGCTGTCATCGCCAAGCGCGCGCCCGAGCATCCCAAGGGGTGCCCAATGGCGATTGCGCCGCCGTGCGGATTCACCCGGCTGTCATCGTCGGCGAGGCCAAGCAGCCGAGTCACTGCGATGGATTGACTTGCAAATGCTTCGTTAAGCTCGAAATGATCGATATCGGCGATCGTCATATGGGTTTTCCGCAGCAGCTTCTGGGTGGCGGGCAGCGGACCAATACCCATGATTCTTGGCGGCACGCCCGTTGTCGTCATCGTGACGATACGAGCACGAGGCACCAAACCATTTTGAATCGCGGCTTTCTCGCTCGCAATGATCAATGCCGCGGAGCCGTCATTGAGGCCGGAGGCGTTGCCAGCGGTTACCGTACCGTCTTTGCGGAAGGGTGATTTGAGCTTTGCTAGGCCCTCCAACGTTGTGTCCGGCCGCGGGTGCTCGTCCCGGTCTAGAACGATTTCCCCCTTGCGCGATGCGATGGTGATCGGGACGATCTCTCGGCTGAAAAAACCAGCCGCCTGGGCGGCAGCGTATTTTTGCTGGCTACGATAGGCGAACAGGTCCTGGTCCTGCCGGGAAACCGCAAAATCCTCGGCGACATTTTCAGCCGTTTCCGGCATTGAATCGATACCATATTGCTGTTGGAGCATCCGGTTAACGAACCGCCAGCCAATCGTAGTATCGAAAATTTCGGCGGCGCGACCATAGGCTTCACTCGATTTCGGCATGACGAACGGCGCCCGCGTCATGCTCTCCACACCTCCGGCAATCATCAACTCAGCATCGTCGGCCATGATCGCGCGCGCAGCGGATCCGACGGCATCGAGCCCCGAGCCGCATAGCCTGTTGATGGTTGTTGCAGATACTCCGACAGGAAGCCCAGCCAGCAGGACGGCCATGCGGGCAACATTCCGGTTATCGTCGCCCGCTTGGTTTGCGCAGCCCAGAACCACATCGTCGACCGCCTCCCAATCTACCTGCGGATGCCGGGCCATCAGCGCGCGCAGTGGATGTGCCGCCAGATCATCGGCGCGCACATTGCTCAGCGCGCCGCCATAGCGGCCAATCGGAGAACGCGCAAAATCGCAAATAAATGCTTTTGGCAAGGTAGATCCTTCTATCTAGTTGTCTATGCGCTGATCGGGTCGGTGGCTGTTGGCGTTATCCCATTCGACAAAATTACTCCCTGCTTCGGCAAGGTCGATCAACAATGTGGCAGGCGTGTGCCGTTCATCGATCTCAGATGCGATGGCTTCCAGTTCCTGCCGGATTTTCGGCAGGCCGATCTGATCGGCAAAGAACATCGGGCCGCCGCGCCAGGCGGGCCAGCCATACCCATTGATCCACACCACATCGATATCGGACGCGCGATACGCCTTGCCCTCTTCGAGAATTCTGGCGCCTTCATTGATCATCGGGTAGAGCAGGCGTACCAGAATTTGCTGGTCGCTGAAGGTGCGTTGCGGCACGTTGCGCGCATTTGCGAAATCCTTGATCAATTGGTCGACAATCGGCGACGGCACCGCTTTGCCATCACTGCCATAGTCGTAAAATCCGCCGCCGGTCTTTTGCCCGCGCCGGTCGCGCTCGCATAGGCACTCTCTGATGGTCGCGGCTTTCGAGGTCTCGCGGCTCCACCCCAGATCGAGCCCGGCCAGATCCGCCATACGGAACGGCCCCATAGGCATGCCGAAATCTTCGATCACCCGATCGATAGAAGCCGGTGTGGCGCCTTGCAAAAGAAGCTTCTCCGCTATCACTTTGCGAACAGCGAGCATCCGGTTGCCGATAAAGCCATTGGTAACGCCAGCAACAACGGCAATTTTTTTGATCTTCTTTGCGACCGCCAAGGCGGTCATGAGAACATCATCGGCGGTCTTTGCCGCTTTCACGACTTCAAGCAATTTCATCACGTTGGCGGGCGAGAAAAAATGCATCCCGAGAACATATTCCGGGCGCGACATTTCCGCCGCGATCTGGTCGATATCCAGATAGGAGGTATTGCTCGCGAGAATCGCTTTCGGTTTCGCAATTTTATCTAGGGAACCTCTGCATAACATTATGATTCCCTGTTCGTTTTGAATTTTGTACACTACTCCTGCATGGGCAGGGGGCAGCATTGAAGCAGACGACATTTTCGACGGCTGGGTTTGATCGCTACGCGA
>JAJZGI010000032.1 GCA_021798575.1 Pseudomonadota bacterium
GCCGTAGCGCCGCAATAAACGGCGTAAGCCAAGCATCGAGATCCGTTCGCCAGTCAACGTCCATTGGTCAGCCCTCCATGAGCCGACCTCCTATGAATCACGCAAACCCTCTCCTGGGAATCACTAAACTTCGTCCAACACTAAAATTCTGCCAAAGTAGTGCTGGGATGACGAGTCATCATCTACGGCGGTTGGTATAAGAGCTGGTTGGTCTCCAGCGGTATGGATGCTTGAGGTTCGGGCAATGGCATCGCCCCGCAGCGGATCAAATAATTCGCCGTCGCATCGAATAGCTCGGGTTCACGCGTTTTATCCTGCGCATCACCCGCGGGAACCCAGATGATCGTGTCATAGCGCGCACGGGTGAGGAGCACACGGTATGTATTCAGCCGGAAATCCCGCGCATCGATTCCGTCTGATTTTTGCCATTTCGTGCCGGAGAATTTTCGCACCAGCCAATTCCCGTTCCGCACCAAATCGCCACCCCAGCATAGCCCGACATAGTCAAGTTCCAGGCCCTGGCAGGCAAATTGCGTGGCGGGAATTTCCAGAGCGTCGGAGGCGCGAACATCTGGCCATCGGTTCAAAAACCAATGCGCGATAGCTTTGGAGTCCAGATGCGGAAAGTCGGGCCATATTCCATCTGCCACCAAGCGGCGTGCGCCGGTGCTGCACACTAAACCCGCCCGCCTTTGCCCGCGGGCCGATGCGCGCAGCCCATTGCGCATGGCCTCCAGCGATCGCGTGACAAAAAATGCTGTGCCCTCCCGCGCGAGTTGCTGCGCCTCTCCGATCCGCCCGCGCAACACCGCATCCACCCACGGCGCCCCAGTTGATGACCGAACCGAGCGGATCGGCACCTGCAAATGCAGGCGCTCATCAAGGAGGACACGCTCATGCATCGGCGGCGTTGCAAACAGGCGCTGGCGGGGCTCAGGTGCGCTCAACACAATCGGCGCCGCCCGGTCGACATTGTCTTTCACAAAGCCGGTCAGCCCTTGAATAGCAGATTCGGTTTTTTGTCTGGCCATACCAATCGTCCCGCCAATGCGCGCGGCATCCTGTGCCAACGCTTCCCGCAATACGTGGACGAGAGGTAGATTGCCGGTGAGGAATGACGCGCCAGTATCCGCGCCGAACACGGCGTTCAATCCACAGAGTGTTTTCCCCGCACCTGGAATCCCGGTGACGAACAGGATGATATGTTTTCCCGTCTGTTCCGCTTCCTTTATAGTTTCTAGAATAACACGGGTGGTATCAGTCAGGTTCTTTGTATCCGCCCGCGCCTCGGTAATATCGGCGACACCATGCTTCCGATAGAGCATCGTCGCGGCTTCGATGATCGTTGGCACGGGTCTATAGGGCGCGCCTTCCCAGGCTTCGATATCAACATCGCGATGCGGAATCCGGGACGTGAGGTCATGTAATAAAGCTCCCAGCGTATCGGGGAGCGCATCGAATACCTCGGACACGCCAGGCCACGGAAAGGACCATTGAACCCGATTCGGGGTACCCGCTCCGGCCACAAGTATCGGGATGATGAAATGGTTTTGGCTGCCGGCGTGAAAATCCTGCAAATCAAGCGCATAATCAAGCGTCTGCTGGCGGGCGGCATTGTTCAGTCTGCTGGTCAGTGTTTTGAACTCGACGACAAATACGGCGCGGTCGCTAACCAGCACGGCGTCCAGGCGTTTTCCCAGGCGTAATAATGGATATTCCAAAAGCAGACGCCAGTTATCGGGGAAATCCACCAGCGCCGCCAACAAAATTTCTATCTGACTATACCAGGCGCGAAGCTGTGCGTTATGGTTGGTCATATGCGTCTGGATGGCGCGTAACGCCAGATGCTCAACCATGCGGTCGACGGGTTGGTTTCGTAGTTGTTGCAGGGTGCCAGACCACCAGGCTCGCGACAGACCTATCTCCGGCTCACCTTCCCCGTTCACGCAAGGGCTCGCGGGCACCCTACCCCTGTTTCCAGGGTAGTCCGTCCGCCTTCCATCCCGCCACCGCGCCACGGTGGCTGCGCGCATCCGGCGGGCCTTCAAACCCGTCCTTCACGTTATACACATGCTTGAAACCCGCCGCCTTCGCCGCCTGCGCCGCCGCCATGCTCCGCCCGCCGGAGCGGCAGATGAAATAGATATGCTCCTCACGCCCCAGATTCGCTTGGCCCAGCGCCTCGATGAACTTCGGGTTGGGCTGCATGCTGGGGTACACCTGCCAGGGGATGAGCACCGGCTGCTTGCCCGTCTGGGTCAAATCCGGGATCCCGACGAAGCTCCATTCCGCATTGGTCCGCACGTCGCACAGCGCCGCCTCAGGGTTACTCATCAGCGCCTCCCAAACCTGTCGCGGGGCCAAATCTTCGATCATCGCTCTCTCCTGGGCATTTAAGCTCAGCATAGCGGCGGCGCGCTTGCGTGCAAACAGGCTTTTATACGCCAGCCAGGGTCATGCCCTCAATACGCAGGCTCGGCGCATCCGTGCCACGTTTGAACACGAGGTCGTCGGCTGGCGTGAGATGCGAGAACATCTCCCGCAGGTTCCCGGCGATGGTGAATTCCGCCACCGGCTCGGCGATCACGCCATGGCGGATCATGAATCCCGCCGCGCCGCGTGAATAGTCACCGGTGATGCCGTTCACCCCCATGCCGATCAGCTCGGTCACCAGCAGCCCCTCGGTGATATCGGCCATCAGCGCGGCGGGGCTCAGTTTCCCGGCCTGCATGTATAGATTGCTCACCCCTCCGGCGTGGCCGGTGCTTTGCAGCCCGAGCTGGTTGGCGCTGCGCGTGTCCAGAATCCAGCCGGTCAGCCGGCCGTCCTCGATAAACCGGCGTGGCGCGCCTGCCTGCCCCTCACGGTCGAACGGGCGGGAGCGCCGTCCGCGCACGCGCAGCGGGTCGTCGATAATATCGATCCCGGGGGAAAAAACCGCCGTGCCGAGGCTGTCTTTCAAAAACGAGGTCCCACGGGCGATGGCCGCACCCTGGATGGCGGCGGCCAGATGGCCCAGAATGCTGCCCGCTACGCGTGGGTGGAATATCACGGGGAGCTTGGCGGTTCTGAGCCGCGCCGGGTTCAGCCGGGCCAGCGCCCGCTCCGCCGCGCTGCGCCCCAGGCTGGCCGCGTCCTGCAAATCCGCGCCGAACACCGCCGAGTCGGAATCATAGTCGCGCTGCATCCCGGTGCCCGTCCCCGCGATCGCGGTGGCCGAGACGCTATGGCTGGAGCGCGCGTACACGGCGGCAAACCCCCGGCTGGTGGCGAGCAGCGAGAGGCCGCGCGACCAACCGGCCTGCGCGCCCTCGGAGTTGGTGATGCCGGGGATGGAGAGTGCGGCATCCTCCGCCGCCGCCGCGCGGCCAATCAGCACCTCCGGCGCTGGCTCCTGCGCGTCGTCCAGTTCCAGCAGCGCGGCATCCATCGGCGGCGGCGCCTCGGGGATTTCGGCGTAGGGGTCCGGCGGGACAACGCGGGCCATGGCCACCGCCTGCTCGGCCAGGCGGGTGAAGGAGGCGGGGTCTATCGCGCTGGCGGAAACCTGGGCGCTACATCTGCCGACGAATACCCGCAGACCAAGTTCGCGGGATTCCGCACGCTCGGTCTCCTCGGTCTTGCCCAGGCGGCGCTGGATACTGAGCGAGGTGCCCACCTGCATCACCACATCCGCCGTATCCGCCCCCGCGGCGCGGGCCGCGCGCAGCACCGCTGCCGCGTGTTCTAAAAGTCCGTCAGCGCTCATACCGCCAGCCGGTCGATGATGGCGGAGAGCTTCGGCACCTGGCCGATCGGCCCGATGCTGGCCAGGGTTGGGCGCTGGCGGAAGATCCGCGCCGCCGCCGCGCACACGTCGGCCTCATGCACCGCCTCGATCTTTGCCACCGTCTCGGCGGCGGGGATCACGCGGCCAAAAATCTGCCACTGGCGGGCGAGCTGCTCGCAGCGGCTGCCCGTGGATTCGAGCGACATGAGCAACCCGGCCTTGAGCTGCGCGCGCGCCCGGTTCAGCTCGGCCGCGCTCACCTGCTCCTGCACCTTGGCCAGCTCCTCCAGCGTCACCGGGATCAGCTCGGCCGCCTCTGATTCCCCGGTTCCGGCATAGATGCCAAACAACCCGCCATCTACCGCCGGCGCGGTAAAGCTATAGATCGAATAGACCAGCCCGCGCTTCTCGCGGATCTCCTGGAACAGGCGGGACGACATGCCCCCGCCCAGCAGAGTGGAGAGCAGCATGGAGGGGTAATAATCCGCCTCGCCATAGCCGGGTGCCGAGAATCCCAGCACGATATGCGCCTGGTCCAGTTCGCGGCGTTCGCGATATTCGCCGCCGGTATAGTCAGCGGGCATCGGCGCGCAGCGCTCGGCGGTAGGCAGGTCGGCAAAGTGTCGCTGCACCAGCTCCACCACCTGGTCGTGCTCCAGGTTGCCGCAGGCCGAGATCACCATGTTCTCGGGCGTATAGTGCGCCTTCATGAAGCCCGGCAGCGCGTCCCGCTTCATGCCGCGGATGATCGCCTCGGTGCCCAGCACGGGCCGCCCCATCGGCTGGGACGGGTACGCGGCGGACTGGAAATGGTCGAACACGATATCATCGGGCGTGTCATTCGCCTGGCCGATCTCCTGGAGGAT
Source organism: Pseudomonadota bacterium (assembly GCA_021798575.1). GTDB lineage: Bacteria > Pseudomonadota > Alphaproteobacteria > Acetobacterales > Acetobacteraceae > Acidocella. Next base: position 4,636 of record JAJZGI010000032.1, read on the forward strand.
CACGCCACGCTCACGCTCCAGCTCCTCGGGCTCGAAGCTGGAGTGGCACAGTATATCGCCGATGATATCGACGCCGAGCGCCAGGTCCTCCTTCAGCAGCTTGACATAATAGGCCGTCTGCTCGCGCGAGGTATAGGCGTTGATATGTCCGCCGACATCCTCGATCGCCTCGGCGATATCGATGGCCGAGCGCGTGGCGGTGCCTTTGAAGGCCATATGTTCGAGAAAATGCGCGACACCGTTTTCGGCGGCGGTCTCATGGCGCGTTCCAGCTCCCACATAGGCGCCAAAAGAGATAGTCTCGACGCGCTCCATACGCTCGGTGAGCACGGTGAGGCCCGAGGGCAGGGTGGTGATGGAAACCGCTTCGGTCATTTATCGTTCCTGTCTGCAAAGCGCCGGATGAGCGCCTGGATTGCCGCGAGGTCATTGCCCACGCGGGTGAATTTCTCATCCCTCTCATAGAGGTCGGCGAGGGCGGCGGGTAGTGCCGGTCGAAAACCAACAGCCTTCTCAATCGCATCGGGGAACTTCGCCGGATGCGCGGTGGCGGCCACTACCACCGGCAGGCCGATGGGCCCGCATTCATGCGCCGCCGCCAGGCCGACGGCGGTGTGCGGGTCCACCAAATAACCAGCCTCGCGGTACGTGCGGGCGATCCGCGCCAGCGTGGCCGCGTCATCGAGCCTGAAACCGGTGAAATCCCGCTGGATCGCGCGCCAGTTGGCCTCGGGCACCGCCATATGGCCATTGAGGCGGAAATTTGTCAGAATCTCAGTCGTTTGCGCGGCGTCCCGCCGCAAAAACTCGAACAATAGCCGCTCGAAATTCGAGCTCACCTGGATATCCATCGAGGGCGACAGGCTGGGTTCCACGCCCTGCACCCGCATGTCATTCTTCGTCAGAAAGCGCCATAATATGTCGTTGCGGTTGCTCGCCACGATAAACCGGCTGATCGGCGCGCCCATCTGGCGGGCGGCCCAGGCGGCCATGACATTACCGAAATTCCCCGTGGGCACGGCGACCGCGATCTCGCGGTCCGGCGCGCCCAGGGCGAGCGCTGCGGCAAAATAATACGGGATCTGCGCCGCGATCCGCGCGAAATTGATGGAGTTGACGGCGGACAGGCGCATCTCCCGGCGGAATTTTGCATCCCCGAACATCGCCTTCACCAGATCCTGGCAGTCATCAAAATTGCCCGCGACCGCGAGATTCAGCACGTTTGGCGCCTGCGCGGTGGTCATCTGGCGGCGCTGCACCTCGCTGGTCTTGCCCTCGGGGTGCAGAATAGTGATATCGATGCGCGTCCGCCCGGCCATTGCGGCGATAGCGGCGGAGCCGGTATCGCCCGAGGTCGCGCCGACGATGCACACATGCGCATCGCGCGCCGCCAGCGCATGCTCGAACAAATGCCCGACGAGTTGCAAGGCGAGATCCTTGAAGGCGAGCGTCGGCCCGTGGAATAATTCCAGCGCGAAGATATTCGTGTCCAGCTGTACCAACGGCACCACGGCGGGGTGGGCGAATCCCGTATAGGCGCGCCTGCACATCGCCTGCAAATCGTTAAATTTTATCGCCTCGCCGACCAGCGGCGCCATCACCCGCGCGGCCAGCTCCGCGTAGGGCAGGCCGCGCAAGGCGCGCAGCTCCGGCGCTGAGAACACGGGCCAGGATTCCGGCATATACAGGCCGCCATCCTCCGCCAGCCCGGTCAGCAATACATCGGTAAAATCCAGCACCGGTGCCCGGCCTCTGGTGGAAACATAGCGCATCATGCTCTCCTCATACTATCTCGCCAGTGCGGGCAGCAATGCGTCCAGCCGCAACCGGCCCTGCGCGGTGGCGATCAAACGGGTCTCAGTGAAGCGCAGATACCCTTCCGCGATGCAGGCGCGCAGAATCTCCGGCTCCACGGCTTCAGCCAGCGCCACCCCGGTGCGCACCGCGAACCGCTCCAGCAAAATCCCCTCCTGCAGGCGCAGCCCCATCAGCAGCGCCTCGCGCGCGCGATCGGCCTGGCTCACCTTCTCGTCCATTCCGCCGCTGCCGCACGCTTCCACCCGCTCGGCCCAGGCCTCCGGCGCGCGGTGGCGGGAGGTCGCGAGCAATTCGCCACCCAGGCTCAGCCTGCCGTGCGCGCCAGGGCCTATCCCCGCATAATCCTGATAGCGCCAATAGGCGAGATTATGCCGGCTCTCCCCACCCGGCGCCGCATAGTTGGAGATCTCATACGCCGCGAGGCCGAATCGCGCGGCTTCCTCGCCCGTGGCGTCATACAATGCCGCCGCCAGATCCTCACCCGGCAGGGCAAACGCCCCACGCCCATACAGCGTATGGAATTTCGTCCCCGGCTCGATGGTGAGCTGATAGAGCGACAAATGATCCGCCGCCAGCGCCAGCGCGGCGCGCAATTCCGCCCGCCATTGCGCCAGGCTCTGCTCCGGCCGCGCGTAGATGAGGTCGAACGAGATGTTCGGGAAAATCCTCCGCCCAAGCTCGATCGCATCGGTCGCCTGCCGGGCGGAATGCTCGCGGCCCAGGAATTTCAGCGCCGTGTCTTCCAGGCTCTGCACCCCGATGGAGACGCGGTTGACCCCGGCGTCGCGGTAGCCCGCAAAACGCCCGGCCTCAACGCTGGTCGGGTTCGCCTCCAGCGTGATCTCGATGCCCTCCGCCGGGCTGAACAGCCGCGTGGCATCATTGATCAACGCCGCCACATGTTCAGGGTCCAAAAGGCTGGGCGTACCACCCCCGAAAAAGATCGAGGTGAGTTGTCGCGGGCCGATCCGCCGCGCCTCCGCCGCCAGCTCGCGCCGCAGCGCCGCCACCATGCGCGCCTGCGGTATCTGCGCGCGCACGTGCGAGTTGAAGTCACAATAGGGGCATTTGCTCAGGCAGAACGGCCAATGGATATAGAGCGCCAGGGAGTCCATCCGCCGCCCATAGCCCCATCGCCGCCACCTGGCGAGCACCCGCCCTTGGCACGTGCGTCTCTCCAGCCTATCTCCCCCACGCATGAACGCCATCACCGTGCGGAACCTCACCAAGCGCTACGCCCACACGCTGGCGGTGGAGGATATCTCCTTCACCCTGCCGCGCGGGCGCGTGCTCGGCCTGCTGGGCGGCAACGGGGCGGGCAAAACCACCACCATCGCCATGCTGCTCGGCCTGCTCGTGCCTACCACCGGCAGCATCACCATGCTCGGCCACAACATGGCGCGGGACCGTTTCGCCGCCCTGGCGCGGATGAATTTTTCCTCACCCTACATCGCTCTGCCTGGTCGCCTCTCGGTGGTGGAGAACCTCACCGTATACGGCCATCTCTACAACGTGCCAGGGCTGAAACACCGCATCGCCGAGCTGGCCCGGCAGTTCGACCTGACGGGGCTATTGAAACGCCAGGCGGGCGATCTCTCGGCTGGCCAGAAAACCCGCGTCGCTTTGGCCAAAGCCTTCATCAACAAGCCGGACCTGCTGCTGCTGGACGAGCCCACCGCCAGCCTGGACCCGCATACCGGGGATTTTGTCCGCACCACGCTGGAGCAATACCGCGCGCAGAGCAACGCCGCCATCCTGCTCGCCTCCCACAACATGGCCGAGGTGGAGCGCCTGTGCGACGAGGTGCTGATGATGAAATCCGGCAGAATCGTCGACCGTGGCACGCCAGGCGAGCTCATCGCCCGCTATGGCAGGGATGATCTGGAGCAGGTGTTCTTGGATATCGCCCGCGGTACCGCCGCATGAGCCAAGCCCTGCGCCGCATCTGGGGGATGCTCTACCGGCATCTCGCGATGTATCGCCGCTCCTGGCCGCGCGTGCTGGAAATCGTCTATTGGCCGACATTGGAACTCCTCGTCTGGGGCTTCACCGCCAATTATTTCATGCACGCCAGCGCCGGGCCCCCGGCGCTCACCGGCGGCGCGCTCATCGCTGGGGTGCTCCTGTGGGAGGTGATGCTGCGCGCCCAGATAGGCGTCGCCTTAAGCTTCCTGGAGGAGATATGGTCGCGCAATCTTGGCCATCTGTTCGTCAGCCCGCTGCGCCCGGCGGAGCTGCTGGCGGCACTCTTCGGCATCTCCCTGCTGCGCACGGTGGTCGGCCTGCTTCCTGCCACAATCATCGCCTATCTGCTCTATCACTTCAATATTCTCCATCTGGGGCCGGTGCTTTTGCTGTTTTTCGCCAATCTCCTCGTCATGGGTTTCTGGGTCGCGCTCGGCATCGTCTCGCTATTGTTCCGCTACGGCGCCGGCGCGGAGGCGTTGGCCTGGACGGTCGCCTTCGGTATCACGCCGTTCGCCTGCGTGTTCTATCCCGTCACCGTGCTGCCCGGCTGGCTGCAACCGCTGGCCCGCGCACTCCCGGCCGAGCATGTGTTCCAGGGCATGCGCGCCGCCCTGCTCCACCATGTGGCGGACTGGCCACAGCTCAGCTGGGCTGTCGGTCTCAATATCTTGTGGATGCTGCTGGCCCTCATCGCCTTTGGCCGGGAGTTTCGCCTGGCCCGCATCCGTGGCGCCCTCATCGCGATCGGAGAATAATTTGCGGCATCAATTCTGGCTGGTCCGTCACGCATTGGTCGACTCCGGCGCGCTCAGCTACCTCTACGGCACCGACGACGTGGGCATCTGCGACGCCACGATGGCGGCGGACGCCGGCCGCTACGCCGCCCTGGCGGCACGCCTGCCGCGCCCGGCCCGGCTCGTGTGCTCCCCACTCTCGCGCACCCAGCTCACGGCCCAGGCGATCATCCGCGCTGGCTACCCGGCGCAGACCCCGCTCATCGATGCGGCCTTCATCGAGCAGGATTTCGGCGCCTACCAGGGCCTCCCGATCTCGCAGTTCGATCAGCGCAAACTAGGCGAGCGCCACCCGTTCTGGCCGATTCACGCGGCGGAGACGCCGCCGAATGGCGAGAGTTTTGACGCCATGATCACCCGCGTCGGCGCCGGGCTGGAGCAACTGCTGGTGCAGCCGCCGGGCCGGGATACCATTATCGTCAGCCACGGCGGGGCGATCCGCGCGGCCTGCGCCTATGCGCTGGGGCTGAGCGCGCACCAGGCGCTCTGCCTCTCAGTGGATAATATCTCGCTCACCCGGCTCGAATATCACGACCACGGCTGGAAAATCATGTCGATGAATGAACATCTCTCCATCTCTACTTGCGAAACGATGCGCCGACCCTCAATTAAACAGCAACATCGTGATATCGAGACCGTCGCTGAAACAAGCTCAGGAGCCACGCCATGAAACGTCTTTTGCTCGCCGCCTCTTTTCTGGTTGCCTCGGTCGGCGTGCCGGTTGCCGCCGCCGCCGATACGCCGCAGCATCTGGTGGACAGTTCGACCCTCTCGATCGAGAGCATGATGACCGGGACGGAGGGCACACAGGCGCAGGATTTCCTGCGCAAGGCGCGCGCCGTGGTGATCTGCCCAAACATCTTCCGGGCAGGCTTCATGATCGGCGGGGAGGGCGGGGATTGCGTGATGGTAGCCCGCAATCCGGCCGGCGGCTGGTCCAATCCGGCGTTCTACACGCTGGGCAGCGGCAGTTTCGGCTTCCAGATCGGCATCCAGAATGAGCAGGTGATGATGATGATCATGACGGACGGCGGGCTGAACGCGCTGCTCAACAGCCAGTTCAAATTCGGCGCGGACGCGGGCCTCACGGTCGCCACATTCGGCGCCGGTGTCAGCGGCGCGATGTCCACCGCGCTCGATGCCGATATCGTGACCTTCTCAAAGAGCCAGGGCCTGTACGGCGGAGTCTCGCTCGCGGGCTCGGTGCTGTCCAACGATTCCGGTCGCGAGCAGGCCTATTACGGCACCGCGCTGGACGCGCGGCAGATCGTGGTGGACCTCCAGGGCGCCAACGCCGGGGCCAACCCGCTGCGCGCCACGCTGGCGCAATACGGCGGGTGAAGGAATTTTACTGCCCGAGCAGGGCGCGCTTGAGCTCGGGCGTATTCACGTGCGGGCCGATGAAGCTCGCCAGCATCAGCTGGGCGAAGGACGTGTCGGTGATCCGTCCGGCAGGGTGGCCATTGTAATAGGAGGTCAGCCCCTTCGGGCCGAAGACGAACTTCACCAGGTCGCCCTTGTGCACCGGCGTCACGAAGGAGAGAAAATGCGTGAGGAGCGCTGGCGAGAGGGTGCAGGGCGCGGTGCAGTTATTCTGCAATCCGCTGCGCCAAGCCTTGCGGATGGCGTCGGCGCCCACCGAACGCAAAAATTGCAGCCGGATCACCTTTACGCCTGGCGAGGCCAGAACCTCAGCGCCGCTATGGCTGGGCGATTGCAGGTATAGAGCCGCGACATAGATATGCACCCCCAGGATCGAGTAGGTCCGCAGCCCGATGCCATTGAGCTTGAGGCTCGCACCGTCGGCCTGCTCGGTCGGCGGCATGGTCACGCCCGCGAGCTGCGCCGCCGATGCGGGTGCCACTCCCAGGAGCAAAAAGCCGGTAAATACCAGGCCGAATGCGGCCCGGCGGCAGCGGGTCGTCGCGGTCAATCCTTGCAACTAAGTCTCTCCGTGGCAATGTTTCTTCGCTGCCGCTTGTCAACGGGTGACCCGCTCTAGACGCTTCACCCGGAGATTAAAAGCGCGGCAGCCCCAATCGCGCATTACCATTCGGCAAAAATGAGCCTGCGTTCGAGGATATCATCTCGCTCCTGGGCAACAACCTCCTGATTATCATCAAAAAACTAAATTTGTTGCACTGCAAAATATTTCTTGCGTCCCATCCCAACAAATGGTATACAGAGAATGCAGGATGAGTTTCTCTCCTGCTTCTTGGACGTTTCCTCCCTAAACTTGGCGGCGCTTTATGCGCCGCCTTTTTTTATTCAGCGGCGGCACCTAGCTGCCCGTAGTTCGGGCTTGCCTCCACCACGGCCCGCAGCAACTGCGTCATGTGGGTCTGGGTGGTCTCAAACCGCGCGCTGCGCGTAAAACTCCGCTCGTTCATGTAGATCCCGCGTGAGATCTCCAGTTGCAGCACCTCCACGCCCGCATGGGGTCGGCCATAGTGCCGGGTGATATAGCCGCCCGCATAGGGCTCGTTGCGCTCCACGCGCAGGCCCATCGCCTCCAGCTGGCGATGGATGAAATCCACCCACGCCGCGCCACAACTCGTGCCATGGCCATCGCCCAGCACCACGTCGGCGCGCGGGGCGTGGCGGGCGGGCTGGCTCGGCATGGAGTGGCAGTCCACCACCAGGCAGGCGCCAAACCCCACCAAAGTCTGGTGGATCATCTCCTCCAATGCGGCGTGGAAAGGCTGCCAGCAGGTCTCGATCCGCGCCCGCGCCTCGGCAAATTTCAGCTTGCCGGCATAGATCGGCTCGCCGGTGCCGACGATACGGGCGAGCGTGCCCAGCCCGGCCTGCACGCGCGGGCTTTTGTGGTTCACATAATCCGGCAGCGGGTCCTCGAACATCGTCGGGTCCAGCTCCCAGGGTTCGCGGTTGGCGTCGCAATAGGCCCGGGGGAATCGCGCCGCCAGCAGCGGCAGGCCGAGCTTCGGCCCGGCTGCAAATAATTCATCGACGAAACCATCCTCGCTGCGGCGAATCGCGTTGGCATCCAGGCGTGACGCCGCGAGGAACGACGGCTCATAGCACCGGCCCGAATGGGGCGAGGTGAGCACGACGCCCGCCGCCTGCCGGAGCGGCTGCTGCAATGAAATAGGCCCGGACCCGGCGGTGGTTTCCATGCGTCATTCAAACAGCATGGGGTGGGCTCGGCAAGTGAATATGCATTCAGGTCGCGGTGCCTGGCAGGCCGTATAAAGCAGCCTCTTAACGCGGACACGAAATTCTGCAATGCAGCACTGCCACGCTTTATCGGAGCCCCCATGAGTCTTCTCCACGCCATGCTGTTCGCCATCCTGCAGGGGGCGACCGAGCTCTTCCCGGTCAGCAGCCTCGGCCACGCCGTCGTGGTGCCCGCCGTGCTGCACTGGCACGTCAACCAAGCCAGCCCCGGCTTCCTGCCGTTCCTCGTCATGCTGCATTTCGGCACCGCCATCGGCATGCTGGTCTACTTCCGCGCGGAGTGGATTTCCGTGCTGCGCGGCGTGCTGGGCCAGGGCTACGCGGCGCAGGTGCAGGCCGAGCGGCGGTTTCTGCTCACCATGGTGGTGGCGACTCTGCCCGCCGTCCTCGTCGGCTTCGTGCTGAAAAAGTCCATCGCGCATCTGTTCGCCAGTCCGCTCATCGCCTGCGGCTTTCTGGTTGCCAACGCCGGGCTGCTGCTGCTGGGCGAGCGTCTGCGCGGGCGCAAGGCGGCGCGCGGCAAAACCATCTCCAACGGCGACGCGCTTGTCATCGGCCTGTTCCAGTGCCTCGCCTTCCTGCCGGGCATCTCGCGCTCCGGTGCGGCGATCGTGGGCGCGGTCCGGCGTGGCGTGGCGTATGACGAAGCAGCGAAATTCTCCTTCATGATCGGCACGCCGGTGATCTTCGCCGCCAGCGTGCTGGAGATCCCCCGCCTGCTGCGCGCGCACGAGCTGCACGCGCTGTTCGGCACGGCGGTATTGGCGGCAATCGTCTCCGGGCTGGTCGCCTATGCCAGCACCGCCTTCCTCATGCGCTATTTCCGCAGCCACGAGGCCTGGGGCCTGCAACCCTTCGCCTGGTATTGCGGCGTGTTCGGCGCGGGCAGCCTGCTGCTCCTGCTGGCTGGGTTATAATGCGGAAGCTCCTGCTAGCGGCGCTGCTCCTGCTGCCGCTCGCCGCGCAGGCGGCCGTCAACCTCGCCACCGCGCCCATCGACCGGCTCGATCTGCCCTGGTGGCGGCTGCGCTGGGAGCATTCATTGGCCGAAGCCAAGGCGGACCCAAACGCCCGGGTGGTCTGGCTGGGCGATTCCATCACGCAATACTGGCAGCGCCAGGGCACGCACGGCTACGACAACGTGCTTCCCGTCTGGAAGCACTACTATGCGCCCTATCACGCGCTGGATTTCGGCTTCGTGGGGGACACAACAGCCAGCCTCATCTGGCGGCTGGACCACGGCCAGGTCGCCGGCCTGCATCCTGCGCTCGTCATCATCCTCATCGGCGCGAATAATTTCGGCGCCACGCACTGGGGCGCCGCGCAGAGCCTTTCCGGCGTCGAATCGGTGGTGAACCTCACCCATTCACGCCTGCCAGGCGCCCATATATTGCTGCTGGGCGTGCTGCCCTCCATCCGCTCCGCCTGGATCGATGCGCAGACCCTGCAACTCAACGCCATGCTCGCCGCGCACTATGCGGGCAGCCCCTCTGTCACCTTCAAAAACGTCAACGCGCTATTGATGAAAAACGGCCGCACGGACGCCAGCCTGTACGTGGACCCTCGCGAGGTGCCGCCACGCCCGGCGCTCCACCCGGACGCGACCGGCATGGCCCGCATCGCCGCCGCGCTCCAGCCGATCGTGGAAAAATACGCAGGCCCACCGTAATTATTCCGCCAGCCGCGTCAGCGCGGCCCGATACTCCGCGCCCAGCCGGGCGATGAGCGCGGCAGCGGGCACCACCTCCCGCACCGCGTCGATCCCCTGGCCGCAGCCCCATATGTCCCGCCAGGCTTTTTTGCTCACTAGCGCCTCGCCAAAATCCATCCTGGATGGATCAGAGGTCGCCAGCGCGTCCGGGTCCAGCCCCGCCGCCACCACGCTGGGCCGCAGATAGTTGCCGTGCACGCCGCTGAACAGGTTGGTATAGACGATATCACTGGCTGAGCCTTCCACCACCATCCGCTTGTAGCCGTCCGCCGCCACCGCCTCCTCGGTCGCGATAAAGGCCGAGCCGATATAGGCCAGATCCGCCCCCAGCGCCCGCACCGCGGCGATGGCGTTGCCATTGGCGATGGCGCCGGAGAGCGCCAGCGGCCCGCTGAACCAGGCGCGGATCTCCTGCACCAGCGCAAAAGGAGAGAGTGTTCCGGCATGCCCACCCGCACCCGCCGCTACGGCGATCAGCCCATCCGCCCCGCGCTCCACCGCCTTGCGGGCAAAGACATTATCGATCACGTCATGCAGAACCAGCCCGCCATAGCCATGGATCGCCGCATTCACATCGGCCCGCGCGCCGAGCGAGGTGATGATCACCGGCACCTGATACTTCACGCAGAGCGCCACATCCTCTTCCAGCCTCGGGTTGGTCTTGTGCACGATGAGGTTGACCGCGAAGGGTGCGTCCGCACTGGTCAGCTCGGAACGCATCCGTTGCAGCCACTGCTCCAGCACGCCGGAGGGCCGTGCATTGAGCGAGGGAAAAGAACCCACGACCCCGGCCCGGCATTGCGCGATCACCAGCTCCGGCTGCGAGAGCAGAAACATGGGCGAGCCGATCACCGGCACTGATAACCGTCCGGCAAGACATTCGGGCATGGACATCTGGGGCGGCCTCCGGTTTGGGGATGAGTGGGGGGCTTCTGTTGCCCGGTGCCCCCCGAACCGCGCTTAGCTGTTTTTAGGCAGCGACCGCGAATGCAACGTTGTTATCGTTCGCATTTATCATATAGCCCGATAACGGCGGTACAATGCCGAGCAAAAGATGGGTCTTTACCACGCGTGTCGAGTCTGTTTCGCCCCCATATTTCTGGGCGGCCCGATGACCGGACGACCAGATAATCCCAGGCGTCCCGATGACGAAGCGGCATCGCCGCGTAGTCTGAATCGGGTCGCCTAAAATAATGGTGGAGGCGCCGGGTACTGCCCCCGGGTCCACAACGATTATTCCACGCACCGTTTATCGCCATAGCCGGTGAACCGGCTCTCGGGTTATACGCCATGTCGAGCGGATATGAAAGAGAGCGACGCATGGGCCTGACGCCAGAGCAAACCACCGAGATCGAGGGCGCGCGCGCCCGCAGCCAGCCCACCCGCCGCGCCACCGTGCCCGCGCTGGAGGAGCTGCTGTTCACCGCCATCCCGGTGCTGGACCACGGCTTCATCCGCGTGGTGGATTATATGGGCGACGATTCCGCCGTGGTGCAGGCCGCCCGCGTCTCCTACGGTCGGGGCACGCGCAAAACCACCGAGGACGAGGGGCTGATCCGCTACTTGATGCGCCATCACCATTCCACCCCGTTCGAGATGTGCGAGATCAAATATCACGTCAAACTGCCGATCTTCATCGCGCGGCAGTGGATCCGCCACCGCACCGCCAACGTGAATGAATATTCTGCCCGCTATTCGATCATGGATCAGGATTTCTACCTGCCCGCACCGGAGCATCTCGCCCGCCAGTCGGCGGACAACCGGCAGGGCAGGGGTGCCGCGCTGGATCCCGCCACGGCTGCGCGCGTGCTGGGCCTGCTGCGCGCCGACGCTGAACAAACCTACAGCCATTATGAGGAGATGCTGGACGATACCGGCATCGGCCTCGCCCGCGAGCTGGCGCGGATGAACCTGACGCTGAACAGCTACACCCAATGGTACTGGAAGACCGACCTGCATAATCTCTTCCACTTCCTGCGCCTGCGTGCGGACGCCCACGCGCAGTACGAGATCCAGGCCTACGCGCACGCGATGCTGGAGACGGTGCGCGCCTGGGTGCCGCTCTGCCACGCGGCGTTCTGCGACTACCGGCTGGGCGCGGTCACGTTTTCGGCCAAAATGCTGGAGGTGCTGAAAAAACTGCTGGCCGACACACCGGTGGACCAAGCCAGTTCCGGCCTCTCGAAGCGCGAATGGGCGGAGATGCTCACAGCCCTGGGCCGCCCGGTCGGCTGAGCAGCATGGATGACCCATTCTTCGAGAATCTGAGCGATTGCGTCTTCCACCACGCGGCGCAAAACCCGGAATCTCCGGCGCTGCATGAGGGCCGCAAAACCCTCACCTACGGCGCGCTGGCCGTGCTGGTTCGCCAGGCTGCCGTGTGGCTCAGCGCGCGCGGCATAAAACCGCACGACCGTGTCGGAATCGCCCTCACCAACAGTATCGAGCGTGTCGCCCTGGCGCTGGCCCTCCTGCGCATCGGCGCGGTGGGGATCGAGCTGCCATCGGACATCAACGGCGCCTCGCTCGGCGCGCTCATCGCCCGGTTTGGCATGCACGCCAGCCTCACCGAGCCAGGCGGCCCGGCATCAACCGCGAAAATCGCGCTCACCATTCAGGTCGGCTGGCGCGAGACGCTGGCCAAACTCACCGGCGACCTTCGCTACGGCGACGACCCGGCGAAACTCCGGCTCATCAACCTCAGCTCCGGCAGCACGGGTCTTCCTAAGGGGCTCGTGAGCACACATGCGCACCGCATGGTGCGCTGCCGCATCACGCTCGGCACGGCTGGGTTCTACGGCCAGGGCAAAAGCCCCTTGTTGCTGGCGGCACCGGCCAGCACCAATCTCGTGTGGGGTGTCCTCATCAACCACCTCGTGCTGGGCGGCCCGATCGTCCTGCTGCCGACCTTCCGCCACATGATCGACCTGGTCCGGGAGGTGGCATCATGGGACGATGCGATTCTCCCCATCCCGCCCGGCATCGCCCGGCAGATGCTGGGCTACGCCCCGGCTGACGGCCTTCTGTTCCCGCACATGCGCGCGCTTATCAGCGCGGGTCAGGCCATCGCCGGGGCGGACAAGCTGGCGGTCACCCAGCGCCTCACGCCCAATATGTATGAGTTCTACGGCTCGGGCGGTGTGGGGATGCTCACCTGCATCGGCCCGGCGGAGCTCGCAACACAGTTGAAATCTGTCGGTCGGCCGGCCGCCTACCCCGGCGTGGAGGTGGAGGTCGCGGGAGCGGACGGCGTGGCGCTACCACCGGGCAGCACTGGCCAGCTGCGCATCAGGGGGCCCAGCACCGCGCTGGGGTTTTTCAATCCGCAGGATAACGCGCGCGGGCCTGAGCGTTTTGCAAACGGCTGGTACTACCCGGGTGAGATCGCCTCGATCAACGAGGCAGGCTACCTGATCCTCGAAGGCCGCATGGCCGAGGCCATTCAAACCGGAGGTAAAACGATCCACCCGCAGGAGATCACGGATATCATCGGCCAGCATCCCCATGTGCGGGAGGTCGCGGTGGTCGGGCGTCCGGGCACGGCGGGCGCCGAGGATATCGTCGCCTTCATCGTCGCCCGTCCGGGTTTTCAGCACCGCGATATCGTCAGCCATTGCCATAAAAAACTGGTGGCCAGCAAACGGCCAAAATACATCTATTACCTTGATACCATGCCAAAAACGGGCAACGGAAAAACCGACCTCGCCGCGCTGAAAAACGCGCCACTCAAAAAAATCGAGCCGATATAGCCCGGGCCGCCGCCCTATTGCAGAACGATCTCCACGCGCCGGTTCTGCGGTTCGCGCACACCGGGGCCGGTCGGCACCAGCAGATGCGTCTCGCCATAGGCGAACGTCTCGATCTCCGCGGCCGGCACGCCGTCGGCCACCAGTTGCGCCGCCACGCTCTGCGCCCGGCGCATCGAGAGCCCCTGGTTATAGCTCGGCGTGCCCGAGGTATCGGTATAGCCCGAGACATCGATGGTGGTGATGGCAGTCCTGTGGCTGTCCACCGCCGCCTGCGCGATAATCTGCGTCGCCCGCGGGGTGAGGCTGGACTGGTTCCAGTCGAAGAACACGAGATAGGTCTTCGCGGGCACCGGTGCCGGTGCCGCCGCAACAGGCGCAGGCGCAGGCGTTACCGCTGGCGCCATCATCGGCGGCGCGAAAATCTGGTAGCGCAGCCCAACCGTGAAGGTATCCGATGACTGCTGCCCGAGATGCTCCTTAAAGGATGAAGCGCCCCGGAAAAAAATTGGAAGATTTGTCGAATAATTCTGGCTGGCGGTCAGCATCGTGAACCGATATTCGGCGGTGATGGCGAGCTGCGGGAGCATCGGCAGCGGATAGCTCACTCCGGCGATGATATCGTAAGCGAAGCTGCCCTGCGTGCGGCCGACGAGAAACCCGGGAAATTGGGTGATATCCCGGTTGAGCTTGACCCACTGGTACCCCGCACCCGCGCCCACATACGGGAACACCGGCAGGCCGACCGGAATATCATACAGCACATTCACCATCGCGCCGTAACGTTCCGCCGCGCCATGATCGGTGAAGCGGCCATTAAGACTAATAAGGCCTATAAACCTGTAATCGTCCGCATGCACCGAATTTCTGTTGTAATCGCCGTCCAGCTCCACCCGGAAGCCGTTGCCAAAGCCGTAGCCAGCCCCCACGGTACCGGCATAACCCGGCCTGAACTGAAAGCGATCATTAAAATGTCCGGGAGGTATGGACAAATTTTGCACTCGACCCTGCAGGGTTCCATTCACCGGGTTCAGAATATTGAAACCGCCCGCAAGGCTCACATACGGCCCGGTGATGGGCTGCCCCTGGGCCGCCAGCGGCAGAGCAAAACAGGTCGCGGCGGCGAGTAGATGGCGCAGTCTCATAGTTCACCCCTTAATATATTTTGAATCTGGCAACCTATTAGAGAGGCAAAATCGACATAATTATAACTATTTAGACACAAACATTAACTGCGTTGTAAATAGGTTACAGTCACGCAGCTAGAAAAACTGGTACCGCAGGCCGAGCATGAAGCTGCTCGATGACTGCTGCCCCAGATGCTCGACATTTACTGGAGCACCCGGGCCAAAGGGAGAGATCGTCGCGTAATTCTGGCTGCCGGTCAGCATCATGAATTGATACGCAGCGGTGATGGCGAGTTGTGGGAGTATCGGCAGCGGATAGCTCAGCCCGGCGATGATATCGTAGGCGAAGCTTCCTCTCGTGCCGCCAGCCTGAAAGCCGGGAAAATTGTTGCCAAAAAAGCCAGGGTCGGAGGTGGTGATATCGCGGTTGAGCTTGACCCATTGATACCCGACACCCGCGCCGACATAGGGGAAAACCGGCAGCCCGACCGGAATATCATACAGCAGATTCACCATCGCGCCGTAACGTTCCGCCGCGCCATGATCGGTGAAGCGGCCATTGAAAGTACCATAAGAATTTTCAAAACTGTAATCGTCTGCGTGCACCGAATTTCTGGTGTAATCCCCATCCAGCTCCACGCGGAAGCCGTTGCCAAACCCGTAGCCAGCTCCCACGGTACCGGCATAACCTGGCCTGAACTGAAAGCGGTCGCCAGAAACCGCGTTAAAGAACACCGGAGGACCCTCGAGGACTCCATTCACCGGGTTCAGAATACTGATACCGCCCTCAAGGTTCACATACGGCCCGGTGACGGGCTGCGCCGTTGCCGCCAGCGGCAGGGCAAAACAGGTCGCGGCGGCGAGCGTCAGGCGCAGTCTCATGGTCAACCCCTAAAAGGACAATACTATACACCAGGTAACATGTCCGTGAGGTAATGCCGAGAACATGAGCCTCTTCAGCACCTAAAAATTAACGCTGTTGTATATTTATCACATTATATCCTGTTGAATCTGTAACATTTTCTGGTCAAAGCGGCCTCAGCAGCCATACACTCTCATCCGCCGCGCAGCCCTTGATCCCGCCGCTTACCTCGCGGCGCTCGGCGCACTCCAGCCGGTAGGCCATACTATAATGCGTCCTCACCTCCGCCTCCTCGACCGAGAATGGCGGACCAGCCGGGGACTCATGCTCAAACGTCACCAGCAGCTGCCGCGCGCCATGGGTCAGGCTGATAAGGCGGGCGGCGTAGCGGCCGCGCAATGCTCCGGGCAGGGCGACCAGCGCGGCGCGGTCATAAATAGCATCCACGGCCCCCAGCAATTCGTCCTCAAGATCAAAAATATCGCCGACAAAAATTGTCACGCCGCCCGCCTCGAACCGCTCGAGCCGCCCGGTTGTATCCACCTGCGGCGTCAGCCCGGCCTCGCTAAAAAACTGCTCGGCGGCGGCGCGGCTCAGCTCGGCGCCAACCACCGTGCAGCCCTGCGCGCGAAGATAATGCATGTCCTGGCTTTTGCCACACAGAGGCACAAACACGCGGCCGCCCACCGCCACGCCAAGCCCCGCAAAATGCGCCACGAGCAGACTGTTCGGCACCCCCTCATGAAAACCGATCTGCTGATCGCGCCACCGCGCCAGCCAGAATTCCCGGTCCATCGTTTCATATTTCCCCTGGGTTGTCCCAGCCCAGCATAACGCCGTGAACGACCCTGCGTAAGATTCTTTTGGTTTGCCATCGTGTTGGAACAATGGATAAGTCGAGCCAATGGAAAATGATCGTTTGGCCGCATTCAGCGACGGCGTCATCGCCGTCGTCATCACCATCATGGTGCTCGAGTTGAAAGCGCCGCACGGCGACAGTTTTGGTGCCTTGTTCACCGTCGCCCCCACCTTCGTCACCTATATCCTCAGCTTCGTTTATGTCGCGATCTACTGGAACAACCACCACCATTTTTTTCATCTGGTCCCGCATGTCACCGGCGCCATCCTCTGGGCCAACCTGCATCTGCTGTTCTGGCTGTCTCTGGTCCCGTTTGCCACCGCCTGGCTCGGCGCAGACTACCAGGCCGTGGTGCCTACCGCATTCTACGGTGCCACGCTGTTCATGGCGGCGCTCGCCTGGTTCATTCTGCAAACCACCATCATCCACGCTCAGGGTGAGGGCTCCGCGCTCTCCAAGGCTGTCGGCCAGGACATCAAAGGCAAAATCTCGCCCATCCTCTACCTCGCGGGTATTTTTCTGGCGTTTATTGAACCTTTAATGGCGGATGCGCTCTACGCCATCGTCGCCATTTTCTGGCTGATTCCTGACCGCAGGGTAGAGCGGGAGGCAAGCCAAGGGTGAGGCTGGACAAAACCCCCGCCCCGTCGCCCAGGGCTTGCATTGCGCTTGGAAGATGCTCTACAGACTGACCGTGTGAGACGCGGGCGTAGCTCAGGGGTAGAGCACAACCTTGCCAAGGTTGGGGTCGAGGGTTCGAATCCCTTCGCCCGCTCCAAAGCGTCGCCTAAACCCGCAGTGTCACCGAGACAGGCACATGGTCCGAGGGTTGCTCCCAGTTGCGCGCGCCTTGCAGAATTTTATGGCGCAGCAGCCCGGCGGCGAGGTCGTGGCTCACCCATATATGGTCCAGCCGCCGCCCGCGGTTGGAGAGCTCCCAGTCCTGGTTGCGGTAGGACCACCAGGTGTAGAGCTTCTGCTCGGGCGGGACGAAGTGCCGCACCGCGTCGGTAAAACCCTCCGTCATCCAGCCGTTCAGCGCGTTGGTCTCCAAGGGCGTATGGCTCACGATCCCCAGCAGCTGCTTGTGGTTCCACACGTCATGCTCCAGCGGGGCCACATTCAAATCCCCCACCAGCACGCTGCGTGCTGGCGGGTACTTCACAAAATGCGCCCGCGCCTGTTCGATGAAATCCAGCTTGTGCGCGAATTTGATATTTTGTTCCGCATCAGGAATATCGCCGCCGGCGGGCACATAGAAATTATGCAGGATGATCGGCTCGGCTTCTGTCTCCACCTTTGCTGCGATATGCCGGCAGTCCTGCTTGCCGCACCACTCCGGCGTGTCCTCCAGCAGGGTAAGCGGCAGGCGGGAGAGAATCGCCACGCCATTATAGCTCTTCATGCCCCGCCTAAGCACATGCGGGAAGCCGATCTCGCGCGCAATGGAATCGGGGAACAGCGGGTCCGGCACCTTGGTCTCCTGCAGGCAGATGACATCGGGCACCAGCCCGTCGATCAGCCGGGCGAGCAGGCCTTGGCGCAGCCGTAACGAGTTGATGTTCCAGGTTGCGATCGTGAGTTCCATGCGCTACCCGCCGGAGGGAATGGAGGGTGCGCCGGTGTTATATTCAAACAAGGAATCCGGGTAGGGCCCACCGGGGGTCACATCATAGAGGCTGACCCGCGTCTGCCGTCCCTGCGCGTCATCCACCACCCATTGGCGCAGCTCCAGCGGGTCGGTGCCGAACACGAGGGTCAGGCTGCCCTCGGCTGGCTTGCCCCGGCGGATGAGCGTGATATCATCCTCTCCGGGCTGCTCCTGAATATCGGTAACGGTGACGCTGGCGTTGCTCAGATCCACATGTTTGGCGAGCAGGATGCCAAGCGGCGTGCTGCCGAGCGGGATGTTGGTCACCTGGTTCAGCGCGGGGTCCACATAAACGAGCAAGCCGAACCCGGCGACGAGCAGTTGCTTGTCGGGCGGTCCATATTCAAAACGCATCTTGCCTGGCCGCTCCAGCCAGGCCTTGCCGGTGCGCGTCGATCCATCCTGATCCACCTGCAAAAAATTGGCGGTGACGCCCTTCTGGTCATTCAAATAGCTCTGCACCTGCGCCAGCAGCGTCTGGTCCGCCGGGGTGAGCGGCATGGCAGCGCTCTGCGCGTGCGCAAAAATCGGCGGCGCCAGCGCAAGGCAGGCCGCGGCGAGCGATAACAGCTTCAGCTTGGGTGTCCTCAGGTCGTAGTGGCGGTGCGGCGGCTCGCGGCCTCGGTCTTGTTGGCGGTCAGCGCCTCGCCCATGATATGCCTCGTCTCCCGCAAAAATGCGGCGCCTTTGGTGGTCTTTTGCACCAGCACGCTGCGCCGGTCGGCGGGGTCAGCCTTGCGGCGGACAAAGTCGAGCTCGGTCAGCCGGTCCAGCGCGCGGGTAATGGCGGGTTTGGAGACGTTCAGCTCGTGCGCGAGGCCGCGCACCGTGTGCCCGCCCTCGTTCAGGTAGCAGGTGAGGAACACGCCAAGCTGGCGCGCGGATAAATCCACCCCATCGCGGCGCACCAGGGAGACGACAGTGTCCCGTAGAATCCCGACGAGTTGATCGGAGGAGAATTGAGCGGCCATCAGAGTCATCCTTAAACTGAAAACATGATCAAAATACGATTCGGGCGTTGCACGCTGGGCGAGTAGACCTTGACCGCCCCTGCAACTGTTCAACCTGGAAGAGTCTTCGTGCCCAGCAAATCACTTTCGCGCAATGAAACAACGTGTCTTTTCTACCTATTCATTGTTCCGTGCTTGCACAAGCCGTTGAAACATGAAAACATCGAAAGAATCTGCAACGAACGATTTTATCCTGTGTAGACCGCCATTTCAGGCTTGTCCGCTCAGCCGCTCGATGGCGCCGAGCAGCGCGCGCAGACTCTGGGCTTCACCGCCCTCCGGTCGGCCCGGGCGGCCTGCATCGTTCCAGGCGTAAACATCCACATGCGCCCACGGAACATCTGGGGGAACAAAATGTTGCAAGTACAGCGCAGCGACAATCGCACCCGCCATGGGTTTGCTGGCAACCGTGCAGAGGTCCGCCACCGGGCTGGAGAGCCAGCCCTCATAGCCCTGCCACAGAGGCAGGCGCCACAGCGGGTCGTGCTCCTGCGCCCCGGCGTGCAGGATCAT
This sequence comes from Pseudomonadota bacterium, assembly GCA_021798575.1. Taxonomy (GTDB): domain Bacteria; phylum Pseudomonadota; class Alphaproteobacteria; order Acetobacterales; family Acetobacteraceae; genus Acidocella. Next base: position 23,893 of record JAJZGI010000032.1, read on the forward strand.
CCCGGCCATCCGCTCGTCGGTGCAGAACAAAGCGGGCAGGTCCGGCCCCAGCGCCACGCGCGCCGCACCGGTCAGGGTTGCAGCGTCGATCAGCCAGTCCGGCCTCAAAGCCGCTGCCTCGGCCAGCAGGTCGCACAGCACCAGCCTTCCCTCCGCGTCGGTATTGCCCACCTCGACGCTCAGCCCGGCATGGGTCTGCAACACGTCGGATGGGCGCATGGCGTGGCCGGAGACGCTGTTCTCCACGCAGCCCACCCGTAATTCCAGCCTTATGGGTAGATCCAGCGTCATGATAGCCTGCGCGAGCCCGAGCAGAATGGCCGCACCCCCCATGTCCTTCTTCATGCGCAGCATGGCGGCGCTGGGTTTGAGGTCATAGCCGCCGGTGTCGAAACACACGCCCTTGCCGCACAGCGAGACGAGCGGCGCGTCCGCCCCGGCGCCACTGCCGCGCCAGCTCACCACCACCACCTCACCCGCGCGGGCGGAGCCAGCGCCCACCGCCGCCAGCGCCGGGTAGCGCTGCGCCAGCGCGGCACCCTTCACCCGCGCCACCTCCGCCCCATGCACCGCACCCACCTGCGCCGCTGCCTCGGCCAACTCCGCCGGGCCCAGCAGATTGGCGGGCGTGTTGATCAGGTCCCGCGCCAGGCACATCGCCGCCGCCACCGCGACCGTGCGCGGCCCAGGCTGCCCCGCCTCAAGCAGGGCTGACGGTCTTTTATCTTTTGTTTTCAACTTGTTATAGTTATACGCGCCGAGCAGAAAACCCAGCGCGGCGGCCTCAATGTCGAACGCGCCGGGGGCGATACGCCAGACGCTGCTCGCGGGCAGCCCATGCGCGGCGGCGCCAAAGCCATGCAGCGCCGGCGCGTCACCCAGGCCGAGCAGCGCGGACACACCGGGCAGCAGCACGATCTCACCCATCGCGGCCTTGAAGTTCTGCAAATCCAGCGCCGCAACCTGCGCGGCGGGCAACGCCCCGCGCAGCGCGCCCAGCCCATCCGGCCGAACCGCGTGCAATTCCCCTGCCCCATGTCCCTCCGCCGCCAAACCCGCCAGACGCTCCGCCATATCCACCTCCCGTGGCGGAACTATCAGGCGGGGCGGCCTAAAAGTCTATTGATAGAGGCCGATGAACGCTTTCGGTTGCGCGCTTGCCAGCGCGTCAACCTCAAACGACCAGGCTCTAATGCAACCGCTCGATCCCGATAGCCGCCACTCTTCCCTCGCGCTGCTGGAGCGCGAAACGCACGCGCTCGCCCTCGTTCAGCTTGCGCAATCCGGCGTGCTGCACGGCGCTGATATGCACGAAAATATCGTCGCCACCGGTATCCGGCGCGATAAAGCCATAGCCCTTGCCGGGGTTGAACCACTTCACCACCCCGGTGAGCGCATCGGCTGTTGGTAGCTGGGTTTCCTGCATCGTTTCCATATCGACACCTTTCTTACCGGGGCGAACCCCGGACGTGGGTCATTCCGGCCTCTTTCATATGGGCCGCGCGCAGCCTACGCTCAATAGCGGGTAAACATCAAACAGAAAACAATTACTGCATCGCAGCAACTTTTATTGCAGCGCAGCGAGCCGCACCGCGGTATGGCCCCGGCTTACCTGCAAGCTCGGCATCACCAGCATGCAGTCATCAAAACCGGTACGCACCTGGCTCTCGCCATCATGGGCGATCAGCGTACCCGCCCGCGCGATGATCTCCCCGCCGTGGAAGTCGCGCGTGAATAAAAACCGGTTGGTCCGCGCGGTGATCGTCTCGAGCACCCGGCCATAGCGCACGGGCCCCGGCGTGGCCGCACCCTCCACCATACCCAGATGGCGCAGCGCCGCCCACACGCTGGCGCGGGTCTGATGGATGGTATCGGCTTGCCAGTGCTGCCCGGCCTCGATGAGAATCGCGCTGGCCTCGCCCTTGCCACCAAAATGCGCATAGTCGATCAACCTCTTGCCCCCGGCATGCCCGTCATCGGCGATGATATCGCCCGGCGTCGCAATCCCGCGCGCCAGCTCCAGCCCGCGCGGCGTCGCCCCACAGAGCAGCAGCGGCGCGGAGGGCCAGAGCATCGAGTGCAGATCGAGCAGATAATCCGCGCACTCCACCAATGGGCGGATCTCCCGCGCCCGCGCCAATTCATGGGACTGCCGCACGCCGAAAAGCTGCGCATCGTCCCACACCCGGTTCAGATCCTCCTCGACAAAGCGTGACGCCAGCGGGTTTTCGGGGTCAAAACGATCAAAAGCCATGATATTGGCGAATCCCATCGTCAGCCTGCCGCGCAACGGCATGAACTCCCCGCGCAGCATCTCGGCCAGAACAATCGCCCCGGCCAGTTCATTGCCGTGGATCAGCGACATCAGCAGCACATGCGGCCCAGCGCGTCCGGAATCGCGCGTCGTGAAGCCCTCCACCCCGGTGTTGCCCTGGATGAAGGGCGAGATATCCGGCGCCGTAATGCCCACCGGAAACACCGGCAGGCTCGACCCCAGGCCAGGCGCCTGGACGGTAAACTCAGCCGCGCTGGGTTGAGAGGCCATGTCCGCACTCTACCGAGGTTGCGCGCACGTGCAATCGGTCGCGGGATTGACGGCACAAGGCGCGCGCCGCAAAGCCCGCGCATGGAGATCGCGCGGATAGTATGCACCGACCTCGCCGGTCTGCGGGCCCAGGCGCTGGGCCTGGCCGAGGCCGCCGGCCTGCAAGCGGAGTTGTGCACGCTCGTCCCCATCCCGCCGTGGAACCGTCTCTCCCCGGCGCTCTGGCCGCAGCCCCGCCTGGCCGTGGGCGCCGCGCCATTCGCCCCGCCATGCCCGCCGGTGGTCATCGGCTGTGGCGGCGCGGGCGCCCGGGTCGCGGCCTCCATGCGCCGCCCTGGCGTGCAGGTGGTCGCCATCCAGCATCCGCGCATGGCGCTCCGCCGCTTCAGCCTCGTGCTGGCGGCCCGGCACGATGATATCAGCGGTGACAATGTCATCATCACCCGCACCGCCTTGCACGGCGCCACCCCGGCGCGCCTGGCCGCGCAGCACGCCGTCTGGTCGCCCGTCTTCGCGCCCTACAAGCGCCCGCTGGCGGCACTCCTGCTGGGCGGCAGCAATGGCCGCTACCGGTTCGAGGCCCCGCAGGCGCTGGAGCTCGCCATCCAGCTCAGCGCGATGATCCGCCGCAACCAGGCCGGGCTCCTCATCACCCCGTCCCGGCGCACCGCGCCGGAGGTGGTGAGCATCCTGCGCAACGTGCTGGAGCCGATGGGTGCCTGGGTGTGGGATGGCACGGGCGAGAATCCCTATTTCGGCATGCTCGCCTGCGCCGATGTCATCCTCGCCACGGCCGATTCGGTCTCCATGGTCTCCGAGGCGGTGGCGACGAGCGCGCCGGTCTATCTCGTCCGCCTGCCCGGCAAATCCCGGCGCATCGGCGCCTTCATGGACGCGCTGGTGGTTGAGGGCAGGGTGCGCGATTTTGCGGGCAGGCTGGAGCTATGGGATACACAGCCGCTGGACGATACGGCGTGGGCGGGCCAGGAGATGCGTCGGCGTTTGGGGTTGGGATGATGCTGGATATTGAAACATTCGATAATACGCGCGGCGGCAACGTTGCCTACAAGGCGCTCTCGCACCCGCTGGCCGCTGAAAAGCTGGCGGCGCTGGCCAAGGGCCTGGGTCGCGTCGCGATCTTCGATCCCGACGGCATCACCGGCCCGCTGCTGGCCCTCTGCCCTGGTTTCGCGGCGGATGCCCTGGTCGATGGCGTCTACGTGCAGGACAGCCAGGCCGTCGGCCAAGTCCGCGGCGGGCACACAACCCAAGCGCTGGCGGACCTGCCACAGGCGCGCGCCACCAGCGTCCTGGTCGCGGCGTTCGACTCGGCGCGCATTTTGCCACGGCTGGCCAGCCTGCTGCCGCCCGGCGCGGCGCTGCACACGCTGGACGAAGCAAAAATCCCCGCCGTAATGCTCACCAACCCGCACCGCTATCTGGACGCGCTGAATTTCGCCACCAACTTCGTGTTCTTCCGCGATGACGGCCACCTCTCCACCCGCCTCACCACCGCCAACTACTGGGCGGGCTACGGCGCGCAGGCGGTGCGGTTCTTCTGTCGGCTCTACGGCGCGGCGGGGGACCTGCTGGCCCAGTGGGAGGATGCCGCACCCTCCGGGCCGGGCGGCTTCGTGTTGGACAGCGCCGTGGTGCGGCAGCGCTTTGGCCTCGGCCCGTTCACCGGCCAGTTGTTCGTCCACGCGGTCGGCATCGCCGGGCACGACGTCGTGAAATACGCGCTGGACACCTATGCGGCGGACAATGGCGCGTCGCTCTCCTGCACGCACGACGCCAACGCCTGGCCGTCCGATCGTTTCGCCGGCCTGCCAGCCCCCCGCGCCGACGAGCAGGTGGTGCTATGGCTGCAAAACAGCCACGCCGTCGCCATTCCCCCCGGCGCCATGGCGCTGGACCGCATGGGTGCCGACACGCCGGTGCCCATCCCGCAGGCAATCCCGCCGTTTGCCACGCGCAGGCTGGATGTCGCCACTTTGTTCCCCAGCCTGCACTGGCCCGCCCAACTGGAATTGCGGGCCGGGCGGCACCTCGTGCGCCCGCGCTACGAGGTCTGCCGCGCTGGCCGCACCCGCATCGCGCACGTGAATGTCGAGCGCGCCGACCTGCAAGCCGACCCCAACATTCCAAACCTGCACCCGGCGCTGGGGCGCGGCTTTCTGCTGCCCTTTCCCATCCTGCCACGGTCCCGTTTCAAAACCCTGGTGCAGCCCACGCCCATGGCCCAGGCCGAGCAGGACACGCCGCTGCGGCTCGATATTTTTAACCCCGACGGGTCTCGCCTGGCCGGGCATTTCATCGGCCTGCTGCCGCGCCGGCATGATACGGTGATCGACCTAGATGATCTGCTGCCCATGGATGCCCTGCCCGAGGGCGGCCACGCCGAACTATTGTATGATTTTCGCGCGGGCGGCCTGGCCAACGGCTGGCTGCATGCTTTGTTCCGGTTCGAGGACCGGGTGAGCGGCCACGCCGCCGAGAGCAGCTTCGGCGCGCATATTTTCAATACGCTGATGACCTACAAGGGCGAGCCGCAGAGCTACAACGGCAAACCGCCCGGCCTCTCGACCCGCCTGTTCTTGAAGCTCGGTTTCCTGGGGCGGCGCAGCTTCTGCGTGATCATCTACCCGGCTTCCGCCCCATGGGTGGAAAAATCCAGCACCGCGCTGGAGCTATACGATCACGCGGGCGAGCTTCTCGCCACCGCCGGGGTCGGGATCGCCTGTTGCGGCTCCATCCTCATCCGGCCGGAGCAGCATTTCAGCGCCGTCGATCTGTCCGCCGCCGGGGAGGCTGGCTATATACTGGTGCGGGATTCGACGTGCCGGCTGTTTGGTTTCCACGGCGTGGACGACGGGGCAGGGGGGTTTTCCTTCGACCACATGTTCGGATTCTAGAGCATTTCCCCGATGATCGCTCCGCATCGTCACGGCGAACGCAGCAAAAATTTAACTAACGCTAAGTTTTCGAAAAAACGGTCACTGCGAGCGCAGCGAAGCAATCAATTTTCCACAACGAACCCCCAAACTTCCCCTTGACATCCAACCAAAATGTTATTATAAATAACAGAATGTCATGTGAGCCCATCAACACGCGCCTCTACCATATCGTCATGTACCTCGTGCAGTCGCTGGGCAA
>JAJZGI010000033.1 GCA_021798575.1 Pseudomonadota bacterium
ACGGCTGAATAATAGACCACTCAAAATCCGAAATCTCGTAACGCCGAATCATCATCAAACACCTCCGGGGAGTTTGAATCACAATCAAGCGCTTATGGGAATCAGTTTATGAGTGCGTGGCCTAGTCGGGCTGGATTAATAGATGATGACCTGGGCGGATGGGACCTGGGCTTTCCTTCTGCGCCCGGGCTTGCTAGAGGGGCAGCATTGGGGCGCTTGGGTGCATAGCTCAGTTGGTAGAGCAGCTGACTCTTAATCAGCTTGTCGTAGGTTCGATCCCTACTGCACCCACCAACAAATCCTCCAAAAACTCGCGCGTCACCTCGTTCACCTTGCGCCGCGAGCGTGTCACCGCGCAGAAATGGATGTCGTAATATAGTTGCGCCGGGTTGAGCGCCTTGAGGGCCCCATGCGCGACATGGGGCGTGGCGAAGTGCCTTGGCAAAAAACCGAGGTGGTGCCCCGAGAGCACGAGCATCGAGAGCGCCTCCATATTGTCCGCCGTGGCGCCCACGCGGGCGGGGAGTTCGGCCAGCCCGGTCTCGGGCAGCGGGTAGGTGCGCCAGGCCCAGTCGAACTTCTCCGCGACCTCCGGCGCTACGTTTCCGGCCTCCCGGAACAGCGGGTGGCCGGCGCCGCAATAGGCCTCCTGGCGCTCGATGAACAACGGCGTGTAGTGCAAGGCGGGCGCGCGGTGCCAGAAATAGGCGATGGCGAGGTCGATCTGCCCGTTCAGCAGCCCCTCCTCCAGCTCCACGGGGGAGCGCACGAGCAGGGTCATCCGCACGGCCTCGTCACGGCCTCGGAATTTCGCGATCGCGGCGCTGATCCGCCCGTTTTGTTCCGGCGGCATCTGGCCCATCAGCCCAAGGCGCAGGTGGCCGACCAGTTGCCGCCCCAGATTATGCGCGCCCTGGTGGAAATCCCCGATATGGTTCAGCAGCTCACGCGCCAGCTCCGCGAAGGCGACGCCCTTGGGGGTGAGCTTGAACCCGCCGCGCCCGCGCTCGCACAGGCGGAAGCCCAGCCGTGTCTCCAATGTCGCCAACTGGGTGCTGATGGTGGAAGTGCCGACATTCAGGCTCGTCTGGGCGGAGGCGATGCCGCTCGCCTCCACCACGGCGAGGAAGACGCGCACCAGCCGCAGGTCGAGGTCGCTCAGCCTACCCAGCATGGCGAGGCCCGGATAGTTTGATAGACTTCCAAGTAAAGATTTCCATTTTCAGATTTTTACAAGCCGCCAAAGATAATTACCATGAAAATAGCGAATCCTGAATAATTGGAGTTGACCATGCAACCGTTCCCCCAGCCGTTGAGCGGAAATGACATGCCGCGCTTTGGCGGGCTTGCCTCCATGATGCGCCTGCCGGTCGAGACGGACCTGACCAAACTTGACGCCTGCTTTGTCGGTGTGCCGCTGGACCTCGGCACCTCCAACCGCACGGGCACGCGCGCCGGGCCACGGCAGATCCGCAGTGAGTCGGTCATGTTGCGGCCCTATAATATGGCGACGCGGATTGCCCCGTTCGAGCGTATGCGGGTCGCTGATTATGGCGATATCGCCATCAACCCTTATAACCTGCTCGACTCCATCGAGCGGATCGAGGCCGCGTTTGCGCGGATCGCCGCGGCTGACTGCCGGCCTGTCACGCTGGGAGGTGACCATACGATCGTCCTGCCCATTTTGCGCGCTATGCATAAACGATACGGCAAATTAGGGCTCGTGCATGTGGATGCCCACGCCGACGTGAACGACACGATGTTCGGCGAGAAGATCGCGCATGGCACGCCGTTCCGCCGCGCCGTGGAGGAAGGGCTGCTGGACTGCTCGCGCGTCGTGCAGATTGGCCTGCGCGGTACCGGCTATTCGGCCGATGAGTTCGACTGGGGGCGCGCCCAGGGATTCCAAGTTATTCCGGCTGAGGAGTGCTGGCACCACTCCCTGCAACCGCTGATGCGAGACGTGAAGGCGCGGGTGCAGGGCGGCCCGGTGTATCTGAGTTTTGATATCGACGGGCTGGACCCGGCCTATGCGCCGGGCACCGGCACGCTCGAGATCGGCGGGCTGACCGTGCCGCAAGGGCTCGAGATCATCCGTGGCCTGGCCGGGGTGGATCTCATCGGCGGGGATGTGGTCGAGGTCTCGCCGCCGTTCGACCCGTTTGGCGCGACCGCCCTGCTGGCCGCCAACCTCGCGTTCGAGATACTCTGTATCATATCGCAGACAAAATAGATCGGCTTGTCGCTAACTTAAAAATAATCATTCACAACAGGAGAAATTCATGGAGACCTTGGCGGATACGGAGATAGGCGGCGTGCGGAACGGGCCGCAACTGGGGATAGAGGCGCGCTCGATCGACTATGTGCCGCAGCGGGAGCGGCGCGGCAAGGTCATCAACCAGGGCCCGTTCTGGTTTCTCGGCAATTTCCAATTCTTCACCATTGCGATTGGTTTTATCGGGCCCAGCATGGGGCTGAGCTTTTTGGATACCGGCCTGGCCAGCGCGCTGGGCATTTTGTTCGGTACGCTGTTCATGGCTTTTCATGCGAGCCAGGGGCCGGACCTCGGGCTGCCGCAGATGATCCAGTCCCGCGCGCAGTTCGGCTATCGGGGCGTTATCCTGCCGCTGCTGGGCACGCTCTTCACCTTCGCCGGGTTCAATGTGGTCGATACGGTGCTGATCAGCCAGGGGTTGAACCATCTGTTCGGCTGGAGCATCGCCGTTGTCTCGATCGTGCTGGGCATGGTTGCGATGGTGATCGCGATCTATGGTCACGACTGGCTGCATATCATCTTCCGCGTGCTGTTCTGGCTCAGCCTACCGCTGTATATCATTCTCACCTACGCGATCTTCAACGGCACCATCAAGGCGCAGCCGCCGGGGCATATCGCCTTCACCTGGGTCGCTTTCGCCGCGCAATTCGCAGCCTGCGCCTCCTATAACATCACCTACGCGCCCTATGTGTCGGACTACACGCGCTACCTGCCGCGCGGTAAATCCCGCACCGAGCTCGTATGGTCGGTGTATCTGGGCGCCAGCCTGGCGGCGGTGTGGCTGATTATTTTGGGGGCGTGGTTGGCGACCTATTTTGGCGCGCAGGACGGCATGGTATCGACCAATGGCGCGGGGAATCTGATCTTCCCGCATTTTGGCACGCTCACGGTGCTCGTCTCGGTGGCCGCACTAACCGCCACGATGGGGCTGAATGCGTATTCCGGGATGCTCACGTTGCTCACCGGCGTGGATTCACTGGTGAAGATCAAGCCGACGCGGGGGATGCGTATTGCGGGTATCGTGGCGCTGGGGGTAATATGGTTGGGCGTGTCGCTCTCGCTTACCGCCAGCGCGATCAACGCGCTGTATGATTCGCTCTCGATCATGCTCTACCTGCTGGTGCCCTGGACGGCGGTGAACCTCACCGATTATTTCTTCGTCCGCAAAGGCCATTACGCCATCACGGATTTTTTTACGCCTTCCGGCGTGTATGGCGCGTGGTCGTGGCGCGGGATAGCGGCGTATCTCGTGGGGTTCGCCGCCAGCGTGCCGTTCTTCGATCTCTCGGGCATCTATGAGGGGCCGATTGCGCACGCGCTGGGCGATGTGGATATCTCCTGGGCGCCGGGGCTATTGGTTTCAGCCCTGGCCTATATTGTATTCACGCGCAATATCGACTTCAGCCAGGAAAACGCGGCGATCAGCGCCAGTGCGCAGGCGTTGGCAGAATAGCGCTCAAGACCGGCACCATCCCGTGGTGCCGGTCCGATTTCCGCGTTCGCGCGAAGGCTTGAAACCTGAAGCGAAGATGGCCAGTTCGGCGGGGTCGCGATCCTGAAGGATTTTCATGCCCCCGCACTGGCTCACCCTGCTCTCCGTCCTGGCGCTCATCGGAGCGTTGATCAGCGCGCTGGCGATCGGCTTCGACCTGTGGCGCCATCCGCAGACGATGAAAGTGATGAACGCGGTGTGGCCGGTGACCGCGCTGTACTTCGGCCCGTTCGCGGTCTGGGCCTATTGGTCCATGGGCCGCCAGACCGGTGGCGGGCATATGCATAGGCAAATGCACAAGCCATTCTGGATGATGACGTTTACCGGGACGACCCATTGTGGCGCCGGCTGCACGCTGGGCGATATCATCGCGGAGTTTTTTGTCTTCCTTACGGGGCTTACCATCGCCGGTTCGGCTTTCGGCGCGGAATTGGTGGGCGACTATATCCTCGCCTTTTTGCTCGGCATCGCGTTCCAGTATTTCGCCATCGTGCCGATGCGGCATCTGAGCCCCGGCCAGGTGGTGTTGGCGGCGCTGAAGGCGGACGCGCTCTCGCTTACCAGTTTCGAGGTCGGGCTGTTTATCTGGATGGCGCTGATGCGTTTTGTGTTCTTTCATCCGGCGCTGCACCCAGACAGCCCGGTGTTCTGGTTCATGATGCAGATCGGCATGGTTGGAGGGTTTGCGACAAGTTTTCCGGTGAACTGGTGGCTGCTGAAGACCGGCATCAAGGAGCGGATGTAGGGCGCGCAGGAAGGTTTTGTGTCTCAAAATAGATAAATAAATAAATTTATATAAATTTATATCTTGCTGGTTTTTAAGTATATCTTTAATGTCGTTCAGGTTGACCTAAATCGCTTAAACCTCTAAAAGTTAATAAAGTTTTATAAAAATTTTAGCGGTTTTGATAGATCAACCAACCTGGAGCGGGACAACGACATGGCATCTGGCCGGTTTGGCAGGCTGATCGCGCTTCGCGCTGCCGGGCTTGGCTTGTTCATGGCGTTGCTGTTTTCAGCGCCCGCTTTGGCGCAATGTTCCGGCGGTATCGGCGGCACCATCACCTGTAGCGGCAATGTCGGCGGCAACATCGTTTACAGCGGCAACAGCAGCACCACGCTCTCTGTCTCTAATCCGGCCTCCAATCCGCTCTCCAACGTCGGTGCCATCATCCTGGATCTGAGTGGCGCGCTGCCTGGTTCGGGGAGCAGCGGGACCGGCTACACCTGCTCCACGGCTAACGACTGCACCTTCGGTACCGGGGTGGAAAACGGCATCACGGTGAACACCAGCTGTACCGTCAATTCCAACGCGCCTTCGGGGACCGCATGCGTCAACCCGAGCGCCGCGACGGGCGGGCCATCCGGCAATGCCGGGCCCACGGCTGTGGTGAACGTGAATACAGGCAATGTGGGGCTGGGGAATATCGAGAGTATTTCCAAGGGCTCGAATGGTTCCAACGGTGGCAATGCTTATGTTTTTGGCAATGGCGGTAATGGTGGCACCGGGGCCGATGGCGGCAGCGCCAATGCCATACTGAATGGTGTCGTCATCACCGGGTCCGGCCAGACGCCCGGTTTGCTGGTGGAGAGCCTGGCGGGCAATGGCGGCACTGGCGGCAGCGCCTATGGCCTCGCGGGCAGCCCGGGCAATGGCGGGCAGGCGGGTTATGGCGGGGATGCGACCGCCGAATTCAATGGCGGGAGCATCACCACTTCAGGTTTCCAGTCGGCGGGCATCTCGGCCGTCAGCCAGGGCGGCAATGGCGGCTCGGCCGGTGGCGGCGGCGAGCTGATCTATAATGGTGGTGGCAGCGGCAGCTCCGCCGGTGAGGGCCAGAGCGTCACGGTGACCACCACGGGCGGCACTATCACCACCACGAATGGTTCATCCGACGGCATCGTGGCGCAGAGCATCGGCGGCGGCGGCGGCAATGGCAGCAGCAGCTTCGGGCTGATCTATTCCGGCGGCGGCGGCGGCAGCCAGGGTGGCAATGGCGGTGCGGTCACGGTCACCTCGGCCAGCACCATCTCCACCAGTGGGGCGGATTCGCAGGGCATACTGGCGCAGAGCATCGGCGGCGGCGGCGGCGATGGCGGCAGCAGCCTCGGCCTTGCGGCATTGGGGGCAAATGGCGGCGGCGGCGGCACGGGCGCGAATGTGCAGATCACCAATACGGGTAATATCACCACCTCGGGTGCCAGCTCGAACGCGATCGAGGCGCAGACGATCGGCGGCGGCGGCGGCAATGGCTCCAACACCTCCGGGCTCATCTCGCTGGGTGGCAACGGCGCGGGCGCCTCCACGGCGGGCGATGTCTCGGTGAGCAATGCGGGTGTGCTGCAAACCTCCGGCGCGTTCTCCAGCGGTATTCTGGTGCAGTCCATCGGCGGTGGCGGCGGCAATGGCGGTGAGAGCAGCGGGTTATTCTCAGCCGGTGGCAGCGGCGGCAATGCCGATGACGCGGGCACCGTGTCGGTGCAGAATTCGGGCAACATCATCACCGGGGCTGGCACCGGTGCCACGGCCTATGGTTCCATGGGTATATTGGCGCAGTCCATCGGCGGCGGCGGCGGCAATGGCGGCGGGGCCGTCGCGGCGGGGCCGTTCAGTATCGCGTTGGGTGGCACTGGTGGTGCTGCGGGCAATGGTAACACGGTCTCGGTGCTGCTGGACAATACCGACGCCAGCCAGGCGACCGGCTATAACATCACCACCTATGGCGACTATTCCGACGCCGTGTTGGCGCAGTCCATTGGCGGCGGCGGCGGCAATGGCGGGTTCGCGGTCTCCGGCGCGGTCGGGCCGATCAGCCTCGGCTTCGCCCAGGGCGGCAGCGGTGCCGCCGGTGGCGCCGGCGGGAATGTGACTGCGGACACGAAAGGCTCGCTCGACACCTACGGCCTGAGTGCCAATGGGCTGGTGGCGCAGAGCATCGGCGGCGGCGGCGGCAATGGCGGCTCGGCGATCGCGGTCGCGGCGGGCGGTATCGCGGTTTCCGCCAGCCTGGGTGGCAATGGTGGCGCTGGCGGCAGTGCGGGCACGGTGAACGCATCCAGCCTCAGCGACATCAGCACCACTGGCGACAACGCCAACGGTATCGTCGCGCAATCCATCGGCGGTGGCGGTGGCAATGGTGGTTTTTCGGTCTCGGGCTCGGCTGGCATCGGCGCGCTGAGCCTGAGCCTGGGCGGCAGCGGTGCCACCGGCGGCGTGGGTGAGGCGGTTACGGCGGATAGCTCCGGCTCCATCATCACGGCGGGAAATTTCGCCGACGGGCTGCTGGCGCAGTCCATTGGCGGTGGCGGCGGCAATGGCGGATTTTCGGTCGCGGGTTCACTGGGTGCGGCCTCGGGCGCGGTGGCCGTGGGTGGCTCGGGCGGCGCCGGGCAGGATGCCGGGACTGTTAACGTGAGCGCCGACGGCGGCGGCTCGAATGTTGCCGTGACTAGCTATGGCGGTGGCTGGAACACGGTCACTCAGGGCAATGGCTCCAACGGCATTGTCGCGCAGTCCATCGGCGGCGGCGGCGGCAATGGCGGGTTCTCCGGCACGCTGGCGCTGAGTGCGCTCGGGTCGGCCGGTGTTTCACTCGGCGGCAGCGGCAGCGGTGGCGGCACCGGGAATGATGTATCGCTCACCAGCGGTGACGCCACCTATGCCAACAATATCCTCACGTTGGGCAATTCCTCGGTTGGTATCCTGGCGCAGTCCATCGGCGGCGGCGGCGGCAATGGCGGACAGAGCGGTAATCTCTCCCTCGCGGGCGGGGCCAGCGTCGGCGTCGCGCTGGGCGGGAGTGCGGGCAACGGCAGCAATGCCGGAACCGTCACGGTGACGAGTATCGGCAATATCGAGACCGTGGGCACGAACTCCGATGCAATTCTGGCGCAATCCATCGGCGGCGGTGGCGGCAATGGCGGGTTCGGCGTCTCGGCCTCCGGTGCCGCGCTGGGTGTGAGCCTGGGGATAGGCGGCACCGGAGGCGGTGGCGGCCTGGGTGGGGCGGTCAGCGTCTCGGATTCCGGCGCGATCATCACCAGTGGCGCCAATGCCAACGGGATCGACGCACAGTCCATCGGTGGCGGTGGTGGCAATGGCGGGTTCTCGGTCGCGGGCTCGCTCGGTATCGCCTCGGCCGCGGTCACGCTGGGTGGTTCGGGCGGCACGGGGCAGGATGCAGGTACAGTGAATGTGAGCGCCGATGGCGGGGGCTCAAATGTTGCTGTCACCGGCTATGGCAGCGGCTGGAACACGGTGACGCAGGGCAATGATGCCAACGGGATCGTCGCGCAGAGCATCGGCGGCGGCGGCGGCAATGGCGGGTTCTCCGGCAGCTTGGCGCTGGGTGCCACGGGGAGTGCGGCGGTGGCCCTGGGTGGCTCCGGCAATGGTGGCGGGGCGGGCAGTGATGTCAGCGTTATCAGCGGGGATTCCACCTACGCCAACAGCATTTTCACCGGCGGAAACGATGCCAACGCCATTCTGGCGCAATCCATCGGCGGCGGCGGCGGCAATGGCGGGATCAGCGGCGCGTTAGCCCTGGCCGGGACTGTCAGCGTCGGCGTCTCCCTTGGTGGCTCCGGCGGCCAGGCCAGCAATGCGGGCGCGGTGAGCGTGGCGGGGATCGGTAATCTGGCGACGCTGGGCAATAACTCGGACGCTATTCTGGCGCAGTCGATCGGCGGCGGTGGCGGCAATGGCGGGGATGCGGTCTCGGTCAGCGGGTCGGAGGCGGCGTCGCTCAGCGTCGGCCTTGGTGGCACGGCGGGCGGCGGCGGCACGGGTGGCGTGGTTTCCGCCGGCAATTCAGGGTCCATCTATACCGCGGGGGCGAACTCCGATGGTATCCACGCGCAATCCATCGGCGGCGGCGGCGGCAATGGCGGGTTCTCGGTCGCGGGCAGCCTGGGCACTGTGTCCGCGGCGGTGAGTATCGGCGGCAAGGGCGGCAGCGGGCAGACCGCGAACACGGCGACCATCACCGCCGATGGCCACGGGACCAACCTCACCGTCACCGGCTACGGCAGCGGCTGGAACACGGTCACGCTGGGTAATGATTCCATCGGGCTGGACGCACAGTCCCTTGGCGGCGGCGGCGGCAATGGCGGATTTTCCGGCAGCCTGGCGCTGGGTGCCGCGGGCAGTGTCGGTGTTGCCATCGGCGGCAGCGGCAATGGCGGCGGCGGGAGCAACACGGCGACCGTGAACAGCGGCAACGCCACCTATGCGGATAATATCTTCACCCAGGGCGTGTCCTCCGATGGCATCCTCGCGCAATCCATCGGCGGCGGCGGCGGCAACGGCGGTTTCTCGGGTGATCTTTCGCTGGGGGGTCTGGCGGCTGTGGGTGTCGCCGTGGGCGGCGGTGGCGGCACGGGCAGCAACGCGGGCGCGGCAAATGTCACCAGCATCGGCAATATCACCACGCTGGGCGACAGTGCCGATGGCATTCTGGCGCAATCCATCGGTGGTGGCGGCGGCAACGGGGGTGACTCCGTGGTGCTCTCGGGTTCCGGCTCGTTTGAGGAGGCGGGTGGTGCTGCGGCGGTTGCGGTGGGTGGCACCGGCGCTGGCGGTGGCAATGGCGGCGCGGTCGATGTCTCCTCTACCGGGCTTGTGAACACGTTCGGCAATTATGCGGACGGTATCGTGGCACAATCCATCGGCGGCGGCGGCGGCAATGGCGGCTTCGCGGTCTCGGGCGCGCTCACCACGGGGGCGGCGAGCCTCGCGGTCTCGGTGGGTGGCAGCGGCGGCGGCGGCGGCGCATCTGGCTCGGTGACGCTGGATAGCTACGGCGTTGGCTCCGGCGCGCTGCCCACCACCGCCACGCTCAGCACGGCGGGCTATTCAGCCGACGGCCTGCTGGCGCAATCCATCGGGGGCGGCGGCGGCAATGGCGGTTTTGCGGGCGCACTCGGGGTATCGCTGCAAGGCGGCACGCTGGGCGTGAGCGTGGGTGGCACAGGCGGGGATGGCGGAGCGGCCAGCATGGTCACGCTGGTCAGCCTGAACAATATCGCCACCCAGGGAGATAATTCCGATGCTATTTTAGCGCAATCCATCGGCGGCGGCGGTGGCAATGGTGGGTTCTCCATCGCGGCGGCGGGCAGTTCGGACCTGTCCGGTGCTGTGAGCGTCGGTGGCTCGGGCAGCGCGGGCGGTACGGGTTCAACGGTCACACTCACCTCCACCGGTATCATCAGCACGGCGGGCAATTACGCTGATGGCATCGCCGCGCAGAGCCTGGGCGGCGGCGGCGGCAATGGCGGATTCTCACTCGCAGGCAGCTTTGCCGCGGCGGGTGGTTCGCTGGGCGTTTCAGTCGGCGGGTTTGGCAGTGGCGGCGGCACGTCCGGCGCGGTGACGCTGGATAGCTACGGCGTCACCACAGGCGCACTGCCCAGCAGCACCACGCTCAGCACGCTGGGCTTCTCGGCGGATGGGATTCTGGCGCAGTCCATCGGCGGCGGCGGCGGCAATGGCGGGTTCTCCGGCAGCCTCGCGATTACGCCCGATGGCGGCGCGCTCAGCGTCGCGGTCGGCGGGTTTGGCGCGGGTGCAGGCAGCTCGGGCGATGTCGCCGTCACGAGCCAGAATAACATCACCACTGCGGGTAATCTCTCGGTGGGCATCGACGCACAATCCATCGGCGGCGGCGGCGGTAATGGCGGCTTTGCCATCGGGCTTTCCGGCAGCAGCGATGGCTCGGGCTCCCTCACCGTCGGCGGCTCCGCTTTGGGGACGGGCGGCGATGCGGGCACGGTGAGCGTGACCAATACCGGCACCATTCTCACCACGGGTAACAATGCCGGGGCGATCGAGGCGCAGTCCCTCGGCGGCGGCGGCGGCAATGGCGGTTTTGCACTCTCCGGCACATTCACGCTCGGCACGGCTGGCGTCTCCGCCAGCGTCGGCGGGTTTGGTGCGAATGGCGGTACGGGTAACCAGGTGACAGTCGACAGCAACCTCGGCACCACACTGCCCACCAGCGCCACCATCGAGACCACGGGCCAGAGTGCCAACGGTATCGAGGCGCAATCCATCGGCGGTGGCGGCGGCAATGGCGGGTTCTCCGGCGCGTTCACCGCGACGGTGGATGCCAAGGCCACGGCTTCACTCAGTGTCGGTGGTTTTGGCGGTGCGGGGAGCAGCGCTGGCAACGTCACGGTCGACAGCCTCGATAATATCCTCACCCAGGGCAACGGCTCCAGTGATATTCTGGCACAGTCGGTCGGCGGTGGCGGCGGTTATGGCGGTTTCAGCTTCGCTGGCACCTTTGCGGTGGCGGATGAGACCAATTTCAATATCGCCGCGACCATGGGGGGCTTTGGTGGTTCCGGGGCGAATGCCGGCACGGTGAGTGTGACCTCGCAGGGTACGCTCAACACGCAGGGTTTGAGTGCGGATGCCGTCATCGTGCAATCCATCGGCGGCGGCGGCGGCAATGGCGGGCTCAGCGTCTCGGCGGCGTTGAACGCCTGCACGACCTGCGGCAGCTCGCCGGTGATCTCCGCCTCGGTCGGCGGCACCGGCGGCTCCGGTGGTGCTGGCGGCGATGTAACGGTCACGCGCACCGGCAATATCGTCACGCTGGGGGACCAGTCCGTCGGTATCCTGGCACAGTCCATCGGTGGCGGTGGTGGCAATGGCGGGCTCAGCGTCGCGGGCTCCATCGACGGAACGGACGCCAAGCAGCTCGACGCCTCGGTGGGTGGCCGGGGTGGTGCGGGCAGCAATGCGGGCACGGTTGACGTCACCAACACCGGCAATATCACCACCGGCCAGATTACGCCGACGGTGGAGCAGGTCGCGAATTTCTCATCCCCCACCGGCACCGGTGTGCTGGGCACGCAGACCGTGGATGTCATCACCGGCGCTGGTTCCGACGGGATCGAAGCGCAATCCATCGGCGGCGGCGGCGGCAATGGCGGGCTTTCCATCTCCGGCGGCATCGGGCTCGTGGGCGAGAATACCAATGTCAATGTCGGCCTCACCGTCGGTGGTTTGGGCGGCGGCGGCGGCACGGCCAACAATGTGAGCGTTATCGATACCGGCATTATCAGCACTGTGGGTGCGAATGCTGATGGTATCTCGGCGCAATCCCTCGGCGGCGGCGGCGGCAATGGCGGCGGAGCCATCACCGGCCTGCTGGGTGCCGGAACATCCGAGACGGGTAAATCGGTCAATCTCGCCGTCAGCGTCGGTGGGAAGGGTGGCAATGGCAATCTCGCGGGCAATGTATCGGTGCAGCAGGCGGGTGCCATCACCACCTCCGGCCAGGGCGGCATCGGTATTCTGGCGCAATCCATCGGCGGCGGCGGCGGCACCGGCGGCAATGCCAACACCATCTCGCTCCAGCTCGGCGTGCCGTGTGATCAGAGCACCGGCACCTGCCAGGCGCAGAAGAGCCCCAGTGTCAATGTGCAGGCCAATGTCGGCGGGTTCGGCGGCACCGGCAATGATGCGGGCACGGTCCTGGTGGGCAACACCGGCACGATCGTCACCAGCGGGGACGCAGCAGAGGCGATCCTGGCGCAATCCATCGGCGGCGGCGGCGGCATCGGCGGGGATGCGATCGTCGGCGTTGACCATCTGTTCTCATCGGCGATCGCGACACCTGCCAGCCTGGTTTTAATCGCGGTGAACAAGAAATTTGGCACCAGCGGCAAGCTGCAGAGCGTGGGCAAATTCACCCTCGGCGGCTTTGGCGGCGCGGCGGGCCAGGCGGCGGCGGTTACCGTGAACAACAGCGGCGCGTTGCAGACCTCCGGGCTGAGCTCCGACGGTATCCTGGCGCAGTCCATCGGCGGCGGCGGCGGTGCGGGCGGGCTTGCGAGTTCCGGCATCACCGGTGCTGCGAGTGTCGGCGGGTTTGGCAAGGCGGCGGGTGACGGCGGCAGCGTGACCGTGAGCAATGCCATCAACGCCACGATTCTCATTACGGGTGATCTCTCGGCGGCGATCGCGGCGCAGAGCATCGGCGGTGGCGGCGGGGCTGGTGGTGGTGCGGGCGCGCTCATCGCCGTGGGCGGCTTTGGCGGGGCCAGCGGCGCCGGTGGCGCGGTGAATGTAACCAACAATGCGGCGCTGGAAACCCAGGGCGTGTTCGCGGATGGGATCGAAGCGCAGTCCATTGGCGGCGGCGGCGGCTCGGGCGGCGGGCTTGGCCTCTCTGGCCTGGCTTTTGGCGGTTATGGCGGCGCCAGCGGTATCGGCGGCAGCGTGACCGTGAATAATGATGCGCTGGGCAGTGTTTTCACCCAGGGCCTGGGCTCAAACGGCATTTTCGCGCAATCGGTTGGCGGCGGCGGTGGTGCCGGCGGCAGCTCCGCCTCGGGCATCACCAGCGTCGCCATCGCCGCCGTGGGCGGCACGGGTGGCGCCTCGGGCAATGGCGGGCTGGTCACCATCAATAACGCCGCTGTGGTCACCACCTTGGGCGACAACGCCGACGGCCTTTTCGGCCAGAGCATCGGCGGCTCCGGCGGCTCCGGCGGCAGCATCGCGCTCGCCGCCATCGCCGTTGGCGGCACAGCGGGGGATAATGGCGCTGGCGGCACGGTGGATATTTCCAACACCGGCGATATCACCACCTCCGGCAATTCGGCCAACGCGATCCTGGCGCAGTCGGTCGGCGGCGGCGGCGGCGCGGTGCAGGGCGGCGGCAATGCCTTTGGCCTCATCGCCATTGGCGGTGCCTCCACAAATTCAGGCGCTGGCGGCCTGGTGAGTGTGACCAACGATAGCCAGCTTCTCACCTCCGGCGTGGCGGCGGACGGTGTGTTCGCGCAGTCCATCGGCGGTGGTGGCGGCATCGGCGGATCGGCCAATGGTGCCTATGTGCTGGGTGGCGCCGGCGGTTCCAGCGGCAACGGTGGCGATGTGAGCGTGACCAATAACACGCAGGGAACCATCTTCCTCACGGGTAACCTCTCCAGCGGCATCTTCGCGCAATCCATCGGCGGCGGCGGCGGCTCGGGCGGTGGCGGCGGCTTCGCCATCTCAACCAATACCATCGCCAACCACATCAACTCCATCATCGGCAGCAATAGCGCGGCAGGTCTGGCCGGTGGCAGCGGCGGCAATGGCGGCAGCGTCAACATCGATAATTTCGGTCAGATCGAGACCACCGGGCTCGAATCCCAGCTGATCCTCGCGCAGTCCGTCGGTGGTGGCGGCGGCAATGGCGGCGCGGCGGATGCCACGCAGATGGTGGTCGGCGGCAATGGCGGCTTGGGTGGCATCGGCGGTGCGGTCACCGTCACCAATGAGGCCGGGGCCACGCTGGTCGCTACCGGCGCTGAATCCACCGCCATCTTCGCGCAATCCATCGGCGGTGGCGGCGGTTATGGCGGGGCTGCGCTCAACCCCGTCGCGGGCAGCACCTCCGCCATCACGCTGGGTGGCTCCGGCGGTGCTGCGGGTGCTGCCGGGGCGGTCACGGTCA
Organism: Pseudomonadota bacterium; assembly: GCA_021798575.1. GTDB lineage: Bacteria > Pseudomonadota > Alphaproteobacteria > Acetobacterales > Acetobacteraceae > Acidocella. The sequence goes on from JAJZGI010000033.1 coordinate 14,222, forward strand.
CCAACGACGCCACCATCAGCATCACCGGCGATAACTCGCTCGGTATCCTGGCCCAATCGGTCGGCGGCGGCGGGGGCGTGGCGGGCACCATGAATGGCGCGGCACCCATCACCCTGGGTGGCTCCGGCGGCGCCAACGGCAGCGGTGGTAATGTTCTCATCACCAATACCGGCACCATCGACATCGCGGGCAATAATTCGGTCGGTATCTTCGCCCAGTCCGTGGGCGGCGGCGGCGGTCTCGTCACGCCGGGCAGTGGGGACACCACGTTGACGATGGCCAGCGACAATACCGGCAATGGCGGTACCGTGACCGTGAACAACACAGCCGGTTCCATCATCATCACCGGCAATAACGACATCGGCCTGTACAGCCAGAGCGTGGGCGGCGGCGGCGGCGCGGTCGGCCTGCAAACCGACCCGCCCGGCCAGGTCGGCGCCTTCCTGTTCAGCGGCAGTGCGCTGGGCAATGGTGCCGCCAACGCCACCATCTTCAACCAGACCGGCAACATCATCACCACCGGGGTCAATTCCATCGCGCTGGTCGGGCAGAGCGCCGCCGCCAATGGCAAGGGCGATATCATCGTCAACATCTTCAATGCCTCAACGGCCAACCCCAGTGTGATCGAGGGCGGCAGCGGGCAGGGTGCGGGTGTGAGCATTCTGGATGGCAATAATAATCAGCTCAACAATGCCGGCATCGTCACCAATGTTCTGGGCGTCGGCGGTTACGCCGTGCTGGGTGGTGCGGGCAATGATGTCATCAACAACACCGGCCTGATGATCGGCTCCGTCAACCTCGGCACCGGCGCCAATGGCTTCAATAACGCGAGCGGTGCCATCTTCGACGCAGGCCCGACGGTGTATCTCGGCGCGGGGAATGATCTCACCAACGCCGGCCTGCTCTCACCCGGCACGTATCAGAATGTGCAGACCAGCAACATCACCGGCAATTATGTCCAGACGACACCCGGTACATTGGGCGTTGATCTCGACCTGTTGAAGGAAATCGCCGATCAGGTGACGGTCACCGGTACCGCCAATGTCTCAGGGTTGGTCAACCTCAACCTGCTCAACCCCGGTGATGCGCAGACCGGCTCGCATGATGTCGTGCTGGTGAATGCGGCGGGCGGCCTCACCGGCCATTCCGGCCTCACGTTGCAGGCCCTCTCCACGGCGGTCGCCACCTACGCGCTCACCTATCCCAACGCGGATAATATCGACCTGAACTACGACATCAATTATTCCCCCGCCGGAATGGACCGCAATGAGCACTCGGTCGGCACCGGGGTGAATGAGATCGAGACGGTGCGCACCTCACCCGCCTTCGTGCCGATCGCCGCGGCTTTGTTCTACCAGCCGACGGTGCCAAAACTCGCGGCGGTCTATGATAACCTCTCCGGTGAGGGCACCACGGGTGCCGAACAGCTCGCCTTTACCGCCGATGACCGGCTGATGTCCGAGATCGAATCCCACCTCAACATCGAAATGTCGGACATCGACCCGCACGGCGGCTTGCCTGGCTTTGGCCAGTGGGGGCACGCCACGCATGTCTGGGTCTCGGGCTATGGCTACAATACCAGCACCGCCGGGCAGGCCTCGACAGGCTCGGCGGACGTGAAATCCAGCGGCTCGGCCGCGATGGTCGGTGTGGACCATTGGATAACCCCGCATTTCGTCATCGGCTCGGCGCTTTCGGTCGGCACCTCGTCCTACGCGGTTGCGGGGCGCGCCACCTCCGGGCTAGTGCACACCACCAATATCGCGGCCTTCGGCGGTTGGGCTGGGCGGCACGCCTATGTGAACAGCATTCTGGATTTTGGCGCCTACGGCGACAGTGAGCGCCGCTATGCTGCCATTCCCGGCCTCACGCCCGCGGCGCTGAATGGTACCATCATTCCCCCCATCCCAGGGTTCTCCGAGCATCTGGCGGGGCAATATTCCAGCCGGTCAGTCGGCGGGCAGATTGAAACCGGCTGGCGGATGCAGGGCAGGGTGGTCAGCTTCACGCCGTTCGCGGCACTGCGGGTCACTGCGCTGCACACGGACCCTTTCACCGAAGCGCAGGTGAACGGCACGGCCAGCCAGATCGGCCTGAGCTATGCGGCGCGCAACGTGTATTCCATCCCGACCTTCCTGGGTGGGCAGATCAACTTCTCGGTGCCGCTCGGCACGGAGAGCAGGTTGTTTGGCTGGACGCGCCTGGCCTGGGAGCATGATTTCGCGCCCTATCGCACGCTCAGCGCCTCGTTCATCTCGGCTCCGGGGTATAATTTCACCGTGCTCGGCGCAACGCCGCCGCGGGATTCCGGGCGGATCAACACCGGGTTGAATCTGGAGCTCGGCACGCATATCAATCTGTTCGCGTCATTCTCGGCCGATATCTCTGGCCGGGACTCCGCGACCTACACGACCGGCGGGTTGAGAGTTAGCTGGTAGGCCAGATTTCCAAAAAGAGGTGAATAATGTCTTTTAGCGTGCGCATGTTGCTGGTCGTTTTGATATCGTTTGGACTGCCGCTCGCCACGGCGCAGGCCGGCACACAAAAGTTCGAAATCCAGGGATTTCGTTCGGCGCATTTTGGCATGGACCAGGCCGAAACCCTGCAAGCCATCAGCACGGATTTCGGCGTGCCGCCGGGCAAGGTGCAGCACGAATCAAACCCGGTGCAATATACCAAGGCGTTGAGCATCACCGTGCAGAATTTGCTGCCCCAGAGCGGCCCGGCGGTGGTGGATTATGTTTTCGGCTATAAGAGCCACACGCTCTCGGAGATCAACGTCACCTGGCAAGCGGGCACAGGCGGTGCGGCGGCCCTGGTGCATACCGCTGCCGCGTTGCAGAATTATTTCAGGGCCGAGAATTTTCCGCCAGGCAATGTCATGGGTGACAAGCTGCTGCCCACCGGCCTGCTGCTCTTCCACGGAACAGACGCGGCAGGCCACGCCGTGATCCTGCTGTTGGGTGGCAAGGCACAGCACGACGCCAAGACCAATAAAACCAACATCACACCGACATTTTTAACCCTGATCTATGCGCAGGACCCGGCCCACCCGGATGTGTTCAAAATCGGCCCCGGAGCGTTCTGACAGGGGGCATCATTTTTTCGGCGCGTAGCGCCCGGTGATCAGCCCGAGCCACGCCACCAGCCCCAGCGCCGCGCCGATAATCCCTGTCGTGGCGTTGTAGTTCACCACGGCGGCGATCCCCAGCCCCAGGGCCATGGCGGCCAGCCAGCGCTGCCCCCGGATGAACGCGGCCAGGCCCAGTGCCAGCGCCAGCCAGCCGAAAACATGTTCATACTGCATCCACAGCACGGCGGCGCGCGGCGCGCAGATCGCCGGGGCAGGGGCGGCGGCGCATATTCCCACCATCGCGCGCGGCACGATGGTGAGTTGTCGGAACGCGAACATCCCCCCCCCCAGTACCAGCACCACCCAGGCGCCCATCCAGTCCTGCGCCTGTAATCCGTTGCTTTTGGTCATGCCTGCCGTTCCCGCTTGGTTGATCACCACCATAGTTGCGCGCTGCCGTCCAGTTGCCTATTGCTGCGCTGCGTCACGTCACATTCATACACGGTTCATGAGCCCTCACACCAGCCCACCCGGCCCCAAGAGCTTCCAGGATATCATCCTCACCCTGCATCATTTCTGGGCGGCGCAGGGCTGCGTGATCTTGCAGCCGTATGACGTTGAGATGGGTGCTGGCACGTTTCACCCGGCCACCACGCTGCGGGCACTGGGGCCGGAGCCATGGCGCGCCGCCTATGTCCAGCCCTCGCGCCGGCCATCCGATGGCCGCTACGGCGAGAATCCTAACCGCTTGCAGCACTACTACCAGTATCAGGCGCTGCTGAAGCCCAGCCCGGCGGACATCCAGGCGCTGCTGCTGGAGAGCTACGACGCCATCGGCATCGACCGAACCCTGCACGACATCCGCTTTGTGGAGGATGACTGGGAGAGCCCCACGCTGGGTGCCTGGGGCCTGGGATGGGAGGTCTGGTGCGATGGCATGGAGGTCTCGCAGTTCACCTATTTCCAGCAGGTCGGCGGCATCGCCTGCATGTCCCCCAGCGCCGAGATCACCTACGGGCTGGAGCGGCTGGCGATGGTCGTCCAGGGGGTCGAGAATGTGTACGCGTTGGATTTCAATGGCGCTGGCGTCACCTATGGCGATATTTTCCGGCGCGCTGAGCGCGACTACAGCCGCCATAATTTCGAGCTGGCGAATACCGACATGCTGATCCGGCATTTTGCCGATGCGGAGGCCGAGTGTGCCGCCCTGGTGGTGGCGGGCGTGGCGCAACCGGCCTACGACCAGTGTATCAAGGCGAGCCATCTGTTCAACCTGCTGGATGCGCGGGGCGTGATCTCGGTGGCCGAGCGCGCGGGCTATATCGCCCGGGTGCGCGATCTGGCGAAGGCCTGTGCGCAGGCGTGGATCGGCGCCGATGGCTGAATTTTTCCTGGAGCTGTTCTCGGAGGAGATTCCGGCGCGGATGCAGCGCGATGCCGCCGATGCCTTGCGGGATATCTGTAGTTGGGTTTTTAGGAATCTTTCGCCGCAGGATGTGAAGACTTTTTATGGTCCGCGGCGGCTCGCGATCAGCCTGGAAATAGCCATGACCAAGCCAGGTGGCGTTGCGGAATCGCGTGGCCCGCGCGATAGCGCGCCGGAGGCTGCGCTGGCGGGATTTTTGGGCAAACACGCCGCCAGTCGCCATGAGCTAATTACCGAAGGCGGGTATTTCTGGCTGCGCCGCGATCTTTCGCCCACCCGGGCTGCGGATATCATCATGGGCAGCCTGGCCGATGCGCTCGCAAAATTCCCATGGCCGAAATCCATGCGCTGGGGACAGGGTGAGAATTTTACCTGGGTGCGGCCGCTGCGCCGGATCGTCTGTTTGCTGGACGGGCAGGTGGTTCCGCTCAAGCTCGGCCCGATCACGGCAAGCGATATCACCGAGGGCCACCGCGTCCACGCGCCGGGGACTTTCAAGGTTTCCTCAGCATCCGACTGGGAGAAAAAGCTTTTAGCGCATTATGTCATCGCGGATGTCGCACGGCGTGTTGGAAAGATTGGTGACGGAGGTAGAACTGATCTTGATGAATTGGGTTTAGAACTCGTTCAAGATGCAAATCTTCTGTATGAAGTCGCGGGTCTAGTTGAATGGCCGGTTAGATTGTTTGGCAAGATAGACCCTGAATTCATGGATTTGCCGCCGGAGGTTCGCGAGCTCTCCATGAAAATAAACCAGAAGTATTTTGCGCTGCGCGATGCTTCGGGCAACCCGGCACCGACCTTCATGTTTGTTGCTAATCTGCAAGCACCGGATGCGGGCGCGGCGATCATTACGGGAAACGAGCGGGTGCTGCGCGCCCGCCTCTCGGATGCCAGGCACTTCTGGGACCAGGACCGCAAGACCCCGTTGGAAAAACTGCTGCCGAAGCTTGAGAAGATCACTTTCCATGGCAAAATCGGCACGCAGCGCGAGCGGGTAGAGCGCATCGCCAACAAGGCAGAAAATATCACCAGCCTTCTGGGCTTGATGGGCGAAGCCGGACGGGACGCCCGCACCGCCGGGCTGCTCTGCAAGGCTGACCTCGTCACCCACATGGTCGGCGAGTTCCCGGAGCTGCAGGGCGTCATGGGTGGTTACTATGCATCAATGACGCATGGCAAGCTTGTGGGGGATGCCATCAAGACCCATTATCAGCCCAAGGGCCCATCTGACTCCGTGCCCAAGGGCAACGTCGCCGTCAGCGTCGCTCTGGCGGACAAGCTCGATACGCTCATCGAATTTTTCAAAATCGGTGAAACCCCGACTGGTTCGGGTGATCCCTTTGCCCTGCGCCGCGCGGCACTTGGCGTCATCCGCATCATCCTGGAGAATGACCTGCGCCTAGCGCTCAAGCCGTTGCTTGACCATGATGAAAAATTATTCGCTTTCATCATGGATCGACTGCGCGTGAAACTGCGCGCGGAGGGCAGGAGGTTCGACGTGCTGGACGCTGTGCTGAGCGCGGGGGCGGATGATGACCTGGTGCGCGTCATGAAGCGCGTCGATGCGGTTACGGAATTTCTGCAAACCGAGGATGGGGCAAATCTGCTCGCCGCCTATAAGCGCGCCGCCAATATCCTGCGGATCGAGGATGCGAAGGATGGCCCGCATAAACCAGAATTCGTCCTTGGCCCGCTGCCCATGAAAGAGGCGGAGGAATTGAGAGATATGCTGGTGTTTATTGAGCGCGAAACTTACGACAATTTCACCGAGGAAAAATATGCCCTCGTGATGGCGGCTTTTGCTAAATTACGTACCGTCCTGGACGCGTTTTTCGAGCGTGTCACCGTGAACACGCCGGAGCCGGATTTGCGCCGCAAAAACTTGCAGTTACTTGCGCGTTTTCAGTATTCATTAAGCCGGATTGCTGATTTTTCTAAAATTGAAGGTTGAGGAGCAGACATATGACCAAATGGGTTTATCATTTTGGCGCGAACGTGAACGACGGCAACGCCACGCTCAAAAATCTGCTCGGCGGCAAAGGGGCGAACCTCGCCGAGATGGCGAGCATCGGCCTGCCGGTGCCGCCCGGCTTTACGATCACTACCGAGGTCTGCACCGCCTATTACGATAATGGTCAGGCCTACCCGGCGGAGCTTGTAGCGCAGGTGGATGCCGCACTCGTCCGTGTTGAATCCGCTGTCGGCCGTAAATTTGGCGACGCGGAAAAGCCGTTGCTGGTTTCGGTACGCTCTGGTGCGCGCGTCTCCATGCCGGGGATGATGGATACGGTGCTGAACCTCGGGCTCAATGATGCCACCGTGCAGGGTCTGGCCACCGGCTCGGGCGATGCCCGCTTCGCCTGGGATTCCTACCGCCGGTTCATCCAGATGTATGGCTCGGTCGTGCTGGGCGTGGACCATCAGCGGTTCGAGGAGATCATCGAATCCGCCAAGCTCGAAGCCGACGTGGTGGAAGACACGGCGCTCTCGGTCGAGGCGTGGCGGGAGGTGGTTGAAGAATATAAAAAGATGGTCGCGCAGGAGACCGGCGCGCCCTTCCCACAGAACCCGGCGGATCAGCTATGGGGCGCGATCGGTGCGGTGTTCGGCTCGTGGATGAACCCGCGCGCCAATGTCTACCGTCGCCTGCACGAGATTCCGGCCAGCTGGGGCACGGCGGTGAATGTCCAGGCCATGGTGTTTGGCAATATGGGCGAGGACTGCGCAACCGGCGTCTGCTTCACGCGCGACCCGTCCACCGGCCTCAATGAATTCTACGGTGAATATCTCGTCAATGCGCAGGGGGAGGATGTGGTGGCCGGCATCCGTACGCCGCGCCCGCTCAGCCGCGCCTACGCCAAGCCCGGTGAGCTGAGCATGGAGGAGGCGCTGCCGGCCGCCTACGCGGAGCTGAACAAGGTCCGCGACACGCTGGAAAAACACTATAAGGACATGCAGGACATCGAGTTTACGGTGCAGCAGAACAAGCTCTACATGCTGCAAACGCGCTCGGGCAAACGTTCCGCCGCCGCCAGCCTGCGCATCGCGGTGGAGATGGCGCAAAGCGGGCTGATCGACAAAAACACGGCTATCATGCGGGTGAATCCGGCGGCGCTGGACCAGCTTCTGCACCCGACACTCGACCCAAAGGCCACGCCCAAACTGTTCGCCCGTGGCCTGCCCGCCAGCCCTGGTGCTGCCTGCGGCGCGGTGGTGTTCTCCGCCGATGAGGCCGAGCTGCGCAGCCAGAAGGGCGAGGCGGTTATTCTGGTGCGCATCGAGACCTCGCCGGAGGATATCCACGGCATGCACGCAGCGCGCGGCATCCTCACCACGCGCGGTGGCATGACGAGCCATGCCGCCGTTGTGGCGCGCGGCATGGGCCGGCCATGCGTGGCCGGGGCAGGGGGGATTAGCGTGGATTACGGCGCGCAGACCCTGTCTGCCGGGGGTGTTATGCTGCGCGCGGGCGAGACCATCACACTGGATGGCGCCACGGGAGAGGTGTTTGCCGGCGCGGTGAAGATGATCGAGCCGCAACTCTCGGGCGAATTCGGTACGCTCATGGGCTGGGCGGATGCCGCCAGGCGCCTAAAAATCCGCACCAACGCTGAAACGCCGCTGGACGCGCAGACCGCGCGCAAATTCGGCGCCGAGGGCATCGGCCTGTCCCGCACCGAGCATATGTTTTTCGACCCCGCGCGCATCGGCGCGGTGCGCCAGATGATCATGGCGAACGATGAGCCCGGACGCCGTGCCGCGCTCGCGAAGCTGCTGCCGTTCCAGCGTGAGGATTTCATCGCTCTGTTCAAAATCATGGAAGGGCTGCCGGTTACCATCCGCCTGCTGGATCCGCCGTTGCATGAATTTCTGCCGCATGGCGAGGCTGAGATGGCAGATGTCGCCGCAGCGCTCGGCATGGATGCCCAGGCCATAAAGGCCCGCGCCGAGGAGCTTGCCGAGACCAACCCGATGCTCGGCCATCGTGGTTGCCGCCTCGGCGTGTCCTACCCTGAGATCTACGAGATGCAGGCGCGTGCTATCTTCGAGGCCGCCATTGAAGTATCCAAAACCGGCGCGGCACCGGTGCCGGAGATCATGATCCCGTTGGTGGGTATGAAACGCGAGCTGGATATCACCCGCGCCCAGGTAGAAAAAATGGCGGCGCAGGTGTTCGCCGAGAGTGGGCGGAGCATCGAATATTCGGTAGGCACGATGATCGAACTGCCGCGCGCGGCTTTGATGGCGGACAAGATCGCCGAGGCGGCGGATTTTTTCTCCTTCGGCACGAATGATCTGACGCAGACGATCCTCGGCCTCTCGCGCGATGACGCGGGAAAGTTCCTGCCGCACTATATCGAGCAGGGAATTCTCCCCAAGGACCCGTTTGTTTCCATCGACATCGAAGGGGTGGGCGAGATGGTGCGCATGGCCACCGAGAAGGGCCGCGCGACCAAGCCTGGCCTGAAGCTCGGCATCTGCGGGGAGCATGGGGGCGATCCGGCCTCGATCGCGTTCTGTGACGCCATCGGGCTGGATTATGTCTCGTGCAGCCCGTACCGCGTGCCTGTCGCCAGGCTCGCGGCGGCGCAGGCGGCCATCGAGCGAGGCTAGTCCCTACCCGGCGGATGGACTCACGCCACGTCCTCGCGCCGGTCGCGCACCCGCACGTAGGCGAGCGCCGCGTGTTCCTCGCAATAGGGCTTGCCGGTCGCTGCTGTTTCGTTGCAGAAATGAAAACTGGGCTTGCCCGGTTCGCCGATTGGCCAGCAGCAGGGGGTCGCGCGATGGCTATATTTTGGCGCAGGCATCAGCGGGCGGAGGCTTGGCATCGGCCCAGCCATGGCGGTGGAGAGCGGCGGCAGGGTCGCCCCCAGCACGCGCCTGGGCGCCACCGGGCGTGGCAGCGGGCTCTCACCCGCCACCCGGCGGATCGGCGACGGGCGTGGCGACAGGCTGAGCCGATGCGCCTTGCCGACCACGGCGTTTTTGGAAATGTTCAGCCGGCGGCCGATCTCGGAGGTTGAGAGTCCCTCGGCCCATAGCGTCCGTAATCTGGCGATTGCCTCGTCCGTCCACTCCATCTTGTGGTCCCCCTGATTCCAACTACAAAATACAGTATAGAACCCGGGTCAGCGTCGCAATATGTCGGGGGAACTCCACGAGTCCTTTTCTGTGGAAAACTTTTAGCTCTCCACGGCGTTGCAACTGCGCGGCGAGATCATCGCCAGAAATTCCCGGCGGGTCGAAGGGTCCTCACGGAAGGCGCCCAGCATCCGGCTCGTCACCATTCCAGCACCCGGCTTGTGCACGCCGCGGGTGGACATGCACTGGTGGTTCGCCTCGATCACCACGGCGACGCCGCGCGGCTGGAGCACCTCGTTGATGGTATTGGCGATCTGGGCGGTAAGTTTCTCTTGAATCTGGAAGCGATGCGCGAAGGCATCCACCACGCGGGCGAGCTTGGAGATACCGACGACGCGCGATGCCGGCAGATAGGCGACATGGGCGCGGCCGATGATGGGCACCATATGATGCTCGCAATGGCTCTCCAGCCGGATATCCCGCAGCACCACCATTTCATCATAGCCTTCGGTCTCCTCGAAGGTGCGGGCGAGGATGGCGACCGGGTCCTCCCCGTAGCCGCGAAAAAACTCCTCATAGGCGCGCACGACGCGCGCTGGTGTCTCCTGCAGCCCTTCACGTCCGGGGTCTTCACCGGCCCAGAGCAGCAGCGTGCGGATTGCGGCCTCAGCCTCGCTCCGGCTGGGTTTTTGCGGGCCGCGCGCACCCTTGGCGAGTTTGGCGCGGGAGGTGTGAATGTTCAAAGGCCGGTCTCCAGTTTCAACATGGGCCATGTGGCCTACAAATAGCGATATGGGAAAGGTTGCAAAACGGACAACCCACCAGCGGTCGCTAATGCAGCCGCGTGTTCTGGTGCGGGCTGTCCAGGCTGAAGGCGGGAATCGCGATATCGAATTCGCCCCCATCCGGTACCTCCTGCATGTGGTATTTTCCGGTCATGAAGCCCGATGACGTGGAGAGCGGCGTGCCGGAAGTATATTCAAAATGCTCGCCGGGGGTCAGCACCGGTGTGTAGCCCACCACGCCATCGCCATGCACCCGCCTGGTGTGGCCGGTCTCGTCGGTGATGAACCAGGTTCGGCGTAGTAGCTGCACCGTTTTGTCGCCGCCGTTGGTGATGGTGATCTGGTAGGCCCAGACAAAATGGGAATCATCCGGGCGGGATTGCTCAGGCAGATAGAATGTCCGCACCATCACCGTGATGCCATGCGTGGTGGCGGTAAAACCCTTGGCCATGAGCAAAGGCTATAGCAGTGCCGGGCGGTTGCCAAGTTGGCGTGGCCGGGTGGCGCTGCTACATCACGTGGATGAAAATATCCTCGCTGCCCGGCCGGTCTGCTCTTGTTGCGTGCATCATACTCACTGCCTGCGCGGCCAGTGGCCCGGATGGCGCGCAGGCGGGGACGCCATCCGGTAACACGGCCTATGGAGATTTTCTGGCCGCGCATTATGCCGATGCGCAGAATGACCCGCAGACCGCCGCGCGCTATTTTGCCCGTGCCTTGCAGGTGGACCCACACAACTCGGATTTCATCGCTGGTGGCTTCATGGCGGCTGAGCTGGCGGGCAGCCCGCTGGCCCTGGCCCTGGCACCGCGGATCTCCGGTAATGCGCTGGCGGCGATGACCCAGGCAAACGCCGCCGCAATAGCGGGCGATGACGCGCGGGCCGAGCAGTTTTTCGCCACATTGCCGCAGGATGACGCGACCGGGCTGATAAAACCCCTGCTGATGGCGTGGGCGATGGTCGGGCAGGGCAACAGCCAGGCGGCGCTGACCAGCCTGACGCCGGATTTCAACGCCAACGGGTTTGGCTCGGTATACGCGCTGAATGCCGCGCTCATCGCCGATGCGGCGCATGACGACAACGACGCCGCGCAGTTTTATACCGAGGCGGCGGCCGGCCCCACCACGCTGCGGCTGGCCCAGATGCTGGCGAGCTGGCTGGCCCGCCATGGCCAGCAGGACCAGGCGACGGCGCAACTGGCGATGCTGGCCGCGACGCATCCGGATCTGGAGATCGCGCTGCCAGCGCTCCAGGCGCAGGTGAGCAAGCCGGTGGTGCGCACCGCGCGCCAGGGCATGGCGGAGGCGTATCTCACCCTGGCGGGCTCGCTCGACCAGACCTCCCAGAGCTACCTGCAGGAGATTTTTCTGCGTTTCGCGCTGGAACTGCGGCCTGATCTCTCCGCCGCCCGGCTGCTGCTGGCCAATACGCTGGTGGGCGGCAACGACCCCACGGCGAGCCCGACGCAAGCGGAGCTGAGAGACGCGCTGGCCGTGTTGCAGCCGGTGCGGCCCGATGATGCGCTGTATGCCCCAGCCACGCTGCAACGGGCGAACCTGCTAGCCGCGCTAGGCCAGCCGCAGGCGGCGGTGGCTCTGCTGAACGGGTTGATGGCGCAGAACCCCACCGACCCGGACCTGCCCGGCGATGCGGGCGAGATGCTGCGCGCGGCGGGGCAGTGCGCCGCCGCGATCCCCTATTACGGCAAGGCCATCGCGCTGGCGGGCAGCCCGGCCCCGCCCGGCGCCTGGAGCCTGTTCTTCGATCGAGGCATCTGCGAGGACACGCTGGGCAACTGGCCGGCGGCGCAGGCGGATATGCGCCAGGCGCTCGCCCTTTCGCCCGAGCAGCCCTATGTGCTGAATTACCTCGGCTATAGCTGGACGATCCGCGGGGAAAGGCTCGGCCAGGCCAAACGGATGCTCACCCAGGCGGTCGCGCTGGACCCCGACGACGGCGCGGTGCTGGACTCCCTCGGCGTCGTGGACCTTCGCCTGCATGAGACCAAAACCGCCCTGGCGGTGCTAATCCAGGCCGTGGAACAGGACCCGGACGACGCCGAGGTCAACGGGCATCTGGGCGACGCCTTCTGGCAGGCGGGGGACGCGCTGCAGGCGGCGTATCAATGGCACCGCGCGCTCAGCTTCAACCCCGATGCTAAACTGCGCGCCGCCTTGACGCAGAAAATCCAGCTTCATTTCGGTGGCCTGCATTGACGCTGGAACGTTTCGCCCCGGCCAAGGTCAATCTGTTCCTGCATGTCATCGGGCGGCGCGCCGATGGCTACCATGTGCTGGACAGTCTCGCGGTGTTCCCCGCCGTGGGGGATTGGGTGCGCGCGGCACCGGCGGAGGCGCTGAGCCTGCGCATTTCCGGGCCGTTTGGCGGGGTTCTGCAGGCGGAGGCGGATAACCTGCTGCTGCGCGCCGCACGGCAGCTGAGCCCCGGCGCCGGAGCTGCGCTGGCGCTCGAGAAAAACCTGCCCGTGGCGTCTGGCATCGGCGGCGGCTCGGCCGACGCGGCGGCGGCGCTGCATGTGCTGGCCCGGCTGTGGCATCTGCCTGCCCCCACCGGCGCGCAGGCACTGGCGCTGGGGGCGGACGTGCCGGTGTGCCTGGCGGGGCTGCCCGCGCGCATGGGCGGTATCGGCGAGATTCTGGCACCCGCACCGCGCCTGCCGACCTTTGGCATGGTGCTGGCCAACCCCGGCGTGGCGGTGCCCACGCCAGCCGTGTTCCGCGCCCGGCAGGGCGGGTTCTCGGCCCCGGCGGCGCTGCCCGCCGCGTGGAGCGATGTAGGCGCCATGGTGGCGGACCTCAAAGCCACGTGCAATGACCTGGAGGTAGCCGCGCTGGGCATTCAACCGGTCATCGGCCAGGTGCTCAGCCTGCTGGCCGCACTGCCCGGCGCGCGCCTGGTGCGGATGAGCGGCTCGGGCGCGACATGCTTCGCGCTGTTCGACACGCCAGAGGCCGCAGCGCAGGCAGCGCGTTCAATACAGGTGCCAGGCTGGTGGTGCTGGGGTGGGGGGCTTTACGAGCCGGTGCCAGCCGACCTATGAGCGGGGCGCATTGGGACGTCGCCAAGTGGTAAGGCAGCGGATTTTGATTCCGCCATTCGGAGGTTCGAATCCTCCCGTCCCAGCCAAGCGCGCAAGTTAGCCGCTGCCGAGGAGCGTTTGAGTGGCCTCTGGGCTTGGGGACGATCATCAATCCGATAGCAAAAACTTCATTTATTTTATCGGGTTGGATATGTAATGATCAGCCTCGCGGGCAAGGCACAAGGCGCGGCAAGTTGCCGGGATACGGACGCCCGGCTGCCGGTGCGAACGGAAAAATTCGTTGCAGTTAAAATTATAATTTCGATTGCGCAGTGACGATTTTGTGGTAATCTCAACTTAAGATCGTGTCTAAGCCGGGTTAATCTTCCTCAAATTTGGGCGCATGTATGATGGCTTTTACAGGAAAATATCGCTGCTCAGCTTCATCTTTTTTTGCGGGAACCTTATTATTGGTTTTATGTTCAGGTCCCAGCTTTGGGATGACGGGAAGTGCGTTGAGTACGGTCCCTTTTGTAGCTTGTTCAAGTACGTCTGGTTCAAAGCCGGAAAAAACTATCAAAGTCAATCTCCCCCCGACCATAGCAAAAAAATTGGCATATTACTATTTTCATGGAGACTCTATCATCGCACCCCGCGGCTGGGTGTGTAATGATAAAAACGTGTATGGTTCAGCTTGGAGCGTATTTTCGGTGCATCCTAAAAATCACAAGCGAACAGTTTATGCAATTTCCAGCGCAAGCGTTATAGATTCGACTATTGGCGACCAAGCCTATATATATGACTGGGCAAAAACATATTTTCCAAGTTTTGTTCCGGAAATTTATGACGCTGGCCTAGGTATATTGTCCGGCAGAGGGCAGAAGGGCGATATACCAAAATTTTCAAGTGATACGCTAAAATACAGATCGCCTTCGCGCGTAACCTACTTCACCCCCGCATTCAGCCAAGGTATCGGGCTTAAAATCCTGTCGGAGGGTATGTACACTCCGATCTCGTCTTTATCCCAATCTGTCCCGATACAGGGATTCATTGACATAGGAACTTCGGCATGCTCACTATCGTTGTACGCGCTGGCATTGCCACCATCCTTGTTAAAGATTGAGCCCTATCTTTTGACTGACAAGGAAAGAGACTTGGATGCGATAAAGCGGGCAGATTATGGATGTTAGGGAACCTCTGCGTAGTCTGATTGGATCAGGCCTATTTTGAGATACATCGGCTTTTCTTCATGTTTTTACTTAGTTTTTGGCAAAGTTTTCTATTTTTCCATGCTTTGGACGCAATTATCCTA
>JAJZGI010000034.1 GCA_021798575.1 Pseudomonadota bacterium
ACCACTCAAAATCCGAAATCTCGTAACGCCGAATCATCATCAAACACCTCCGGGGAGTTTGAATCACAATCAAGCGCTTATGGGAATCAGTTTATGAGTGCGTGGCCTAGGCGTCGACCACCCGCACGCGCATATGCTGCTTTCTGCCGGCTGAGAGTTTCATCTCGACGGCGGCGGGGATGATCTGCCCTTCATCGCGGATCACGATATCGTTCAGCCGTGCGCCGCCGCCCCGGATGAGCCTGCGCGCTTCACCGTTGCTGGCCGCCAGCCCGGCGCGGACCAGTAGCGCGAACGCTGCCATGCCCGCGCCATATTCGGCTGCCGCAATTTCGATGCTCGGGCCGCCGCCCGTCGCAATTCCTTCTTCGAACAATTTTTTCGCCGCCTCAGCCGCTTGCTCTGCGGCCAAGCGCCCGTGAGCCAGCGTGGTCGCCTCGGTCGCCAGGATTACTTTGGCGGCGTTGATCTCCGCCCCGCCCAGCGCTTCCAGCCTCGCAATCTCGGCCAGCGGCAGATCGGTGAACAGGCGCAAAAAACGGCCAACGTCGGCATCCTCGGTGTTCCGCCAGAATTGCCAATAATGGTAGGGGCTCAGTCTTTCCGCACTCAACCACACCGCCCCGGCGGCGGATTTGCCCATTTTCGCGCCGGACGCGGTGGTGATCAGCGGCGTGGTCAGCCCGAACACGGTTTTCTGGTCCGTTCGGCGCACCAGGTCCACGCCAGAGACGATATTACCCCATTGGTCCGAGCCGCCCATTTGGAGGCATACGCCATAGTGCCGGTTCAGCTCGCGGAAATCATAGCTCTGCAAAATAGAGTAATTGAACTCGAGAAACGTCAGGCCCTGCTCGCGTTCCAGCCGAGATTTCACCGAGTCGAAGGCGAGCATCCGGTTCACCGAAAAATGCACCCCAACTTCGCGCAGCAGATCGATATAGCTCAAGCGTTCCAGCCAGGCGGCGTTGTTGACCAGCACGCCATCGCCGGGGCCGGTGCCAAAGCGAATGAAAGCCTCGATGTTGGCGCGGATGCCGACGAGGTTGGCGGCGATCTGTTCCGCGCTCAGTAACTGCCGCGCCTCCTCGCGGAAGCTCGGGTCGCCGATGCGTGTGGTGCCGCCGCCCATCAGCGCCACCGGCCGGTGCCCATGGCGCTGGAACAGCCGCAGCAGCATGATGGGGATCATATGGCCGACATGCAGACTATCCGCCGTCAGGTCGAACCCGGCATAGCCCGCGATGCTACCCGCCGCGCAGGCGGTATCCAATGCGGCCTCATCGGTGCATTGAAACATGAATCCACGCGCCTTCGCCTCAGCCAGAAACTCGTTCTTGCTCATCAACTTGCTCTCCTCGCCTGCCGGGTAGCACACCCGAAGGCGCGGGAAAATGTGCGGCTGACCGGTTGACCCAGAATACGCAACCAGGGTGTGATCGTTTTGCTGACGATCACACCCTGATTTTGTTTTTAGTCAGATCGGAGTTTTTGAGTTTTTCGACCCGGGAGAAAAC
This sequence comes from Pseudomonadota bacterium, assembly GCA_021798575.1. Taxonomy (GTDB): domain Bacteria; phylum Pseudomonadota; class Alphaproteobacteria; order Acetobacterales; family Acetobacteraceae; genus Acidocella. The sequence continues at coordinate 1,518 of JAJZGI010000034.1, forward strand.
AGAAGCTTTAGCCGAATGGCATGTAGCGGAAGCTGAACAGCACGGCATTCTCGTTGCTGGACGGTGAGAAGCGGGTGCCCTTCACACCGCCCGGGCCCGCGAAGGTGCTGCGCTGGATGAACTCATACTGCGCACCGGCTGCCACCGTGCCGTATTTGTTTTTCATGAAGCGGTACCAGCCGCCGATAGTGCCTTCCAGCACGCCGGACGTCTGGGCGGAGCAAGAGGCACCCTCCAGCGCGCAGGAGCCGAGGCTCGCATTGGTGATGCCATAGCCATAATGCGTGCCACCAGCAAAGTAGGATTTGGAATCCGCTTCCTCGGCGCCGCCATAGGTGTAGAGATCGACAGCCGGGGTAGGGTGGCCGACGAACCCGCCCATGATCGAATATTCCGATAGCGGTTCGATTTTGCCGGTGGGCGAGAAGGTGGCATCCGGCAACTGGGCGGTCCCGTAGCGGCCAACGCCCTGGCCGATCAACCCGCTGACCTGGAAGCTCAGCATCTTCGGGATCAACGGCAGAATCATGCCGCCACCGATGCCCTCGCCCGTGGTCGCGTAATTATGGCCGGTATTGGTTGGCAGGTAGGTCGTGCGGCCATCGAGGAAGCGCAGCATCCCATAGAGTTCATAATGGCCCCAGCCTGGGTCTGCCGCGACCTTCGCGATCAGGTCGGGGGCGAAATTGTCGCTATAGCTGGCGAGGGGATTCACATTGGGGCCGCCGCACTGGGTGTTTTCCTCGACATATCCGGGCAACAGCGTGGGCTGGGTGCCAGCTGGGCAGCTCACCGTGGAATTGAAGACTGTCGCCGGTTCCTCGACCGAAAATGCCGCCCATAGTTTCTGGTTGTCAAAATCCTTCACGACGCGGAATGACGCCTGGCGCGCCCAGTTGAAGCCAACGACATATTGCGCGTCGATACTGAGGGGTACCTGCTCATGCCGAGGCAGCAGGCCTTGGGTATACATCGTTGCAAGGCTCCAGGTCTGCCCGGCTACGACGTGCAGGCCCCAATTGGAGTTCTCATACATGCCCCAGAACTGCCGCACCCGAGGTGTGTAGCTGTTGCTCTGGTAGTTGTTCGAGGAGCTGCCCGCCGCCAGGAAGTCCGACTCCAGGTAGAAGCTGAGCTTCGTGACGGGGTCCGGCTGCGCCTGCACCAGAATATCGAAACGGCTCTGCTGCGCCGTCAAGCGAAACTCAGGGATATGATAGTTCGGGTTATTGGGGAGCGGAATGCCGCCGTTGAAGTTGGTGTCGATGCTGGCCGCCTCATTGCGTGACCGGTAGACACCCTCCAGTGCCGCGAACCCGCCAAGTGTGACGGTGACGGCGCCGAGCTGAAAGGTACCCAGGGGCAGCGCCGGACCCATGGCAATTACGGGTGCGGCCTGCGGCGGTGGCACCGGGCGCGCCGCGACAGCAGCCTGAACGCGGGCCGACTGAGCCTTCAACTGCCCCATTTCAGCCTGCAATGCGTTGATTTGCTGCTGTATCGACTGCATTTGCGCGGCGGACTGCGCCGCTGCGGGCGCTGCCGCCATGAAAACACCGGAAAGCGCGCTGGCACAAACCAGCATGGAGGATCGCCGAAGACGGAGTCGTAGCACGTTGAGTATCCTTTATGATAGGGTGGAAACATTATACGGTTTTTTAATGTGCCGCTTCATAAAGAAACTCATGCCACGCGTGCGTGAACGTTCCGTGACACCTTCAGATCAGGCGATCGGTCGGGGCCTCCCCTCGGCGTCTATCGCCACGAAGGTGAACACGGCCTTCGTCACCCGGTACACATCCTCGGTGATCCGGGCCCGACGCCAGGATTCCACGCTGATCTTCATGGAGGTTCGCCCGATTGAAAGCAGCGTGCAGTATACGCTCACCTCATCGCCGATCTTCACGGGCTTCAGGAAGGTCATCGCATCCACCGAGACCGTGGCGCAGCGCCCGCGCGACACCCGGGCGGCCATATTGCCTGCGGCCAGATCCATCGCGCTCATCAGCCAGCCGCCAAAGATATCGCCATTGGCATTGGCATCCGCGGGCATGGCGATCTGGCGGATCATCGGCTCGCCGACCGGTTGATCCGCCAAGAACTCGCCGGACATGGCTACAGGCTTTTCTCGATCCAGGTTTTCAAGGCGGATTTGGGCGCTGCCCCCACCTGCGTCGCGGCGGCCTTGCCGTCCTTGAACAAAATGAGGGTAGGAATGCCGCGCACGCCAAATTGCGTGGGCGTCTGCGGGTTTTCGTCAATATTCACTTTGACGATCTCGAGCTTGCCCGCGAATTCCGTGCCCAGCTCCTCAAGTGAGGGTGCGATGGCGCGGCATGGGCCGCACCATTCCGCCCAGAAATCGACCAGGACCGGGGCGCTGGATTTCAGCACGTCGGCCTCGAATGTCTCGTCCGTCACGGCTCTACTCATGGCAAATTCCTTTCGAATTGTCGACAACATGGCGGTGAATCTCACCCTGATCAAGCCGGTGCATGGCTGGCCAGCAGAGCGGGCGGGATCGGCATCACCTTTGCCGTCTCGGTCCAGATCAACAGGCAGTTGATGGACCGGTCCGGATAGATCTGCGCCAGAATCGCCTGGTAGGCAGCCAGCTGGCGCAGATAGCCCGGCGGAATATCCTGCGCCGAGGCAGGAGGTTGGCGATCGGTTTTATAGTCGGCGAGCAGCACGGAATTTTCGGTCACGGCCAGGCGATCGACCATCCCTCCGATCTGCACATCGCGCACCACGCCGACCAAGGGAATTTCTGCCCAGGAATGCGGGCCGAACAGCATCTGCAATGCGGGGTTATGCAAAACAGCCAGGACCGCGGTGCAGATATCTGCCGCTTGGGCCGCTAGCGCAGGAATGTTGGCAAGATACCGCAGCGCTGCCGCCTGGCGCGCATCTGGGGCGAGTGCGGGCAGATGCTGCAGCAGTGCGTGCACGGCACGGCCTCTATCCAGCGCCGCCGCCCGCGCGCTGCGCCAACTGGCGAGGTCCGCGCCCAGCGGGCTCGCGGAAATCGCCTGGCGTGCGGTGTCCTCGGTGCTGCGACTGGGTGCTAGCCGCTCAGGTCTTGTGTGCTCGTGTGGGGGGGCGCTGGCCGCCCAGTCTGGCGCCGCACCCGCCCAGGCGGGCAGCGTTACGGGCCGTGCGGTTTGGGAGGTTGAGGGTCTGTCCGGCGGAGCGGTCTGCGGGCAGGCGAAATGATAGGCTTCTCCTGCCTGCGGCGCACCCTGCAATCGCTCGAATCCTACTTTGGCGAGCGCGTACCAACAGTTCTCGGGCGGTGTATTAGCACCCTGCGCACCGCAGATGATCAGCGCATCCTCCGCGCGGGTGAGCGCCACATACAGTAGCCGGTTATATTCTTCGGTCCGGGCGGCATCCGCCAGTGAAGCGGCGTTGGTCACGGCGGCGCTGCGCAGTTCCCGGCGCGGGCAAAATATCGGCACACTCAAGCCCGGCTGTTGCGGTGTCGGCAGCCAGAGCAGTCTTTGTCTGGTGTCGGGTACTGAAGTAGTATCCGGTAGGATCACGATAGGTGCTTGCAACCCCTTGGCCCCATGCACGGTCATGATCCGCACGAGTTGCGCCCCTGACTCCGGCTCGCGCTTGATCGAGGCGCCGGACTGGCGCAGTTGATGCACGAAATTTTGCAGCGCGCCCGGCTCATTCTGGCTGAACTCCAGCGCCTCGGCCAGGAACTCTTCAAGCGGCTCGGCGGCTTCCGGCCCCAGGCGCGCCAGAATTCGGGCTCGCCCGCCCAGTCCGCCGAGCGCCTCGCTCAGCAGCGCAAAGGGCGGCTGAAAATCAACCCGCCTGCGCAAGGTCTCAAAGAATTCTTTAGCCTGCGTCCAGTCTCCGCGCTCACCCGCCCGCGCATAGAGCGCCGCGACCAGGCTGCCGCGCCGGTGCAGCGCCAGGTCCATCAGGCTGGCGTCCTCCAGCCCGCCCAGCGGGGAGGCCAGGAACTGCGCGAAGGCCAGATCATCCTCCGGCAGCAGCAGTGCGTCACACAAAGCGAGCATGTCGCTCACCGCCTGCTGTTCGGTCAGGATCATGCGGTCCAGCCCCGCTACCGGGATGTCCTGCGCCTTCAATGCACGGGTGATCGCTGTCACCAGCGTATCACGTCGCCGCACGAGGATGAGAAAATCTCCGGGCATGATCGCCCGCCCATGGCTGTGCAATATTTCCCCGGCATCCAACCGGGCGCGGATATGCGCCGCGATTTCGCTCGCCAGGCGCGTCTTTGCCGAGACCGCACGCTCGTAATGGTCCGGCACTTCCCACGGCGGCAGCGCCGGGGGTTCGTCCTGGCGGGTCAGCGGCCAGAGGCTCACGCTGCCCGCCTGGCCTGCGCGGCTCAGCCCGTGCGCCAATGTCTCATCTGCGGCGACCACGCCACACCGCGCCTGGCCGCTCGCAAAAACCGCATCCACCAGGGTCAGCACCGGGGCCGTGGAGCGAAAAGAGACCGAGAGTTCGCCGTCCAGCCATGGCAAGCCCGCCGCGCGCAGCTTGGCGCGGAATTTGGTGCGGTAATGCCCGAAGCTGTGCAAGTCCGCGCCCTGGAAGGAGAAGATGGATTGTTTGGCGTCCCCCACCGCGAATATGCTGCGCGTCTGGGTCCGCGCGCCAGCCCCTGCAAAAAACTCCTCGGCGATGGCATCCGCGATCTCCCACTGCGCCGGAGCGGTGTCCTGCACCTCATCCAGCAACAAATGATCGATCCCGCCATCCAGTTTATAGAGCACCCATGCCGCGCCGGGATTGATGAGCAGCCTGCCGGTGAGGTTTATGAGGTCGCCATAATTCAGATGCGCCTGCAATGATCTATCGGCCCCATCGGCGTGCAGAATGGGCCCGGCCAGCACCATCAGATGTGCGTTCAGCCGGGCGAGATGGGCGGCCCGCAATTTCTCCTGGATAGCCTCCAGTCGGCGGCACTCAAGCGATATTTCCGCTTCTATTTCAGTCTCAAACGCCGCCAGCTTCTTGCCTAAATACCTGCCGAGTTTGCGCCGCTCGCCGGAGTTGATGAAAAAAAGTTCCTCCCAGGCGGCCCAGGCCGCCACGCGGTCACGTTCGGGTTTTGCCAGCCAGTCCAGCGCCTGGGCTGCCCATTCCTGCCCGCTGGGGGTCCCGGCACCAGCCACTTGGCGCAGCGTGCGGGCTAATGTTGAATCGCCGGGGAAGGCAACGCCCTGCGCGAGCAGCTGCGCTTCGGTCGCGCCGTTTGTGCCCAGGGCCGCATGTTGCATGGCGGCGATGGCCTCAGGCGCGAACTCCCGCAGAACAGTCCCGGAATGCTCGGCAAACTCGGTGGTCAGTGTGGCGAAGCTCTGCTCATCGGTCTCCGCCGCCAGCGCCATAATAGCCTGGCGGTGATTGGGGTCCGCCAGCACGCTCTCTCGCGCCTCCCGCAGGCGGGAGAATGATGTCGTCTCATCCGCCACCTCAAAATGCGGTGACAGCCCAGCCTCCAGTGGGAAGCGCCGCAACAGCGATTGGCAAAATGCATGGATCGTGCCGATCCGCATGCCGCCGGGCAGGTCCAGTACGTCGGCAAAAATCCGCCGCGCGAGGGCGAGATTTTCCGGGCTGGCGGGCACCTCAAGAGCGCTTAACTCCCTCGCTAGCTCCAGTTCAGCCATCACGACCCAGGCGCCCAACCGGCTGTTCAGCCGCAGCACCATCTCCGCCGCCGCCGCCTTGGTGTAGGTGAGGCACAGGATTTTCTCGGGCCGCGTGCCAGCCAGCATCAGGCGTAGCAGCCGGTCGGTCAGCAGCTTGGTTTTGCCACTCCCGGCTGAGGCCGCGACAAAGGCTGAAACCCCTGGATTGGAGGCAGCGCTCTGCTGGGCATTGGCGGTCTCGGCGGCACTCATGGTGACAACGCATCATCTGGTTCGTCCACCCATTCAGCCCGGCGGGAAATCCCGGCAAAGGCGTCATAGGGATTTTCCCGCCCCGGATGGGGTGTTGCCAGATACGGCCTATCCCCTTGCGCGAACTTCAGTAACAGCGCGGGCAGGGCGATCGCGGCGCTTTTGAGCACGTCGCGAAGCTCTTCCAGCTTTTTCGTGAACAGCGGCTTGTCCTCACCCGCCTCGCCCCGGCCGGAGAGTTTGATGTACGCCAACTCCGCCACATTCCCGGTAAACTCCGGGCCGAAGGCACCCGCTTCGGCCATGATAGCCTCCAGCGGTAGCTGCGGCGCGGTGCCGGATCTCACCTGCTCGGTCGAGGGTATGGTGCCGGTTTTATAGTCGATGATGGAAATTTGGTTTTCGCGGTTGCGCTCGATCCTGTCCACGCGGGCTTTGAGAATAAAGCCACCCGACAATTCCAGCTCCGCGCTACGTTCCAGCGCCAGGGCGGTAGGCGCGCCGTGCGCTTTCTGCCGGGACTCCTCGCGCGCCACCACCCAATCGGCGATGCGCTCAAGCCGCGCCTCCCACCAATGCTCCAGTGCCGCGCGCGGCCGGGCCCGGCGCATGGCGGCCTGCAGGGCATGATTGAGCGCTTGACGTGTTCCCGGCTGATTGAATGCCTCGGGTTGGGCAAAAAACGCCGCTAGTCCGGCGTGGACGATCTCGCCGAAGAGGTTGGGGTCGGACTCCGCATCCAGCTCGTCCAGCTGGCGGATTTTGAGGATTTTTCGGGCATAGATCGCATAGGGGTCGGCGATCAGGGTCGTGAAGTCCGACACGGTGAATATTTTTGGCCGCAGGGCAGCGGGCGGGCATGGGCGCGGGCGGGCGCGGTGCAGGCGGTGGGCGGGCAGGTCCAGCTGCGCCGCCCAGCCCGCCGCCTCGTGCCGAGGCAATGGGGTTTTGGTGCCATTGAGCAGCGCCTCAAGCCGGGTGAGCCAGCGTGCCGGCACGGCGGGTGCGCGACCGCGCCTCGCCGGTGCGGCCAGCACCACGGTCTCGCAGGCGCAGCACAGCGCAAAAAAATCATGCGCCGCCTGACCGATTTTTTGTTCGGGTGAGGGCAACCCGGCGGCCTCACGCATCGGTCGGCTGAGCCAGGGGCCAGGGTCGGCGATACCGGGCCACACGTCCTCGACCAGTCCGCCCAATACGGCCACATCCACCTGTTGTAAGGCGGCCTCCTGCACACCCCAGATGGCGACGCGCGGGTGGCCATCCTTGCTGCGCGGTTTGCGTACCACCGCGCCGGTGAGTACCGCATCCAACAGATCAGCCAGCTCATCCGGGGCAATCTCAGGCAGGTCTTCCAGCGCGTCCAGCGCCTCAAGCAGATGTTGTGAGAGTGCAACCCCCGCCTCGCCAGACCATAGGGCGGCAGCGCCAGGCGCCTTCGGGGTTTGCGCCATGGCTTCCCCCGCCGCGATCAGCGCGCGCAGAGCCACTGCCGGCCGACACTGCATGGGCAGCGCCAGCGGGCGAAGCAGCAGCTCCAACCGCGCCAGGAAAACGCGCTCCGCGGAACTCCCTTCGTTTTCCAGGCGATATTTTATACCGGCGAAACCAGGCTGCGGGCGCGGGCCACGCAGAGCTTGGCGTTCAAGCTGGCGGGCTTGCTCCCGGCAGATCTCAGGCGGCAAGCCCACCGCGCTGAGCGGGTGTTTGAGCAGTGCGAGCAAGGGCAGCGGCGCATATTCAGCCACCATGGCGCGGGCGAGCAGGCGTAGCAGGGTGGCGGGCGGGCTCTGCGCCAACGCCTCCCCCGCGCTGTCGTCAGCCGTGATACCAAAGCGCTTCAGCGCCGCGGTGACTCGCAGGGCGAGGCCCCGGTCCGGCGTGATGAGCGCCGCCGTGCGACCGGGCATTTGCAGCGCATCGCGCAGGATCATCGCGATCGCGGTCGCGTTCTGGGCTTCGTCCGGCGCTTCCAGCCGATACAGGCCGGTGATGTCCAGCGTTGTGGGCTTTTGCCAATGCCCCAGCGCCGCGGCGGGTAGCAAGGCCTGCGAGAACAGATGGGTGCGGCCATCGGGCGTCGCCGCCCGTGGCGCAGGGAGGGACTCAATCTCCTCCCGCCGGGCACCGATGGCACCCAGCAGCCGGGCGATACCGCCCTGCGCATGGCCCTCCCCGCAGGCGTCCCAGGTAGTCGAATCTAAGCTGGCATCGTAACCCGGTAGCAGCAGTAGCCCGTTCGGCAGTGCCGCGATGGTGCGCGCCAGACGGCAGATCGCCGGAGTGCCCTGCGCGGCCACCATCCACACTCTGTGGCGGGGCGGCGTTTGCTGCCACACCGCGTTTTGCCCATCGAGCAACGCCACCTGGCGAGCCGCCGGGTTCATACTGCCCAGCCCCGCCAGAATGGCGGGCCAATGCAGCGTGATGATCTGTAAAAATTTAAGGGTGGTCTGCCAGTGGCTCGCAAGGTCTCCCGCGACCAACCCGGGCAGAGCTTTGGCTAGGTTCACCTCGGCGTAATCCGCTTCATCGAGCAGGGCTGCGAGGTCTGCCGCCAAGGCTAGTGCGGGGGCGAGCTTTTGCGGCGCGCCATCTGCCCCGCGCAGCCGTAGGATGAGTTTGGCGAGAATTGCCCGGCGGTGCAGGGGTGCCACCGCGGGCGGCAGAGAGAGCGCGCCAGCTAGGCTGAGCCCGGCCTCATCCACCGCGCCAAGCGCTACGATGCGCGGCAGCAGCAAGGCGCGGTCATCATTTTGCTCCAGAAATGCTCCGGCGAGCGCCTGTGCAGCCCGGCGGCTCGGCAGCAGGAGCAGGCCCTCATTGCTCTGCCCGTCGCCCGATTCGTCCAGCCAAAGCCGCGCCAGCGCGGGCAAAAAAGCGGCTACCGGCGAGAAGGCGCCGATCCTCACGTGGGCGGCCTCATGTCGTATTGCCAACCTCGCCGGCGGCGAGCGCGGAATCGGCGCGCGCCAGGTCTTCTGGCGTGGACAGATGAAACCAGATGCCATCGTGCACGACCGCGTCCAGCCGCCCGGCGGCCATCGCCTGATCCCAAAGCAGATTCAGGCTGAAGGGTGCCGCTGGAGCGTTGGCAAACAGGCCAGGGGACGCGATCTGGATGCCTGCGAACACATAGGGTGCCACATCGCGCTCGCCGCGCCTTTGCAGCCTGCCATCGCGCGGCCATAAAAAGTCCCCTTGTCCGGTCTGTGCGGCCGCGCCAGCGGTACGGGCGAGCAGCAGAAGCGCATCCACGCGCGCCGGGTTGAACGTCCGGGCCAGGCGAACCAGCGTGTCCGACGGGCCATCTGCCCAGAAACTATCGCCATTGATGACATAAAAGGGCGCTTGGGGAAGTAGGTTTTTGGCCAGCATGGCGGCCACGGCACCGCCGGTTTCCAGCAACTCTGTTTCGTGGATCACTCGCACCTCGGGGTGGCCTGCGCAGAAGGCCTCTACCTGATCCGCCAGATGGTGCGTGTTGACGAGGATGTTCTGCACCCCTGCGCAGGCCAGTCGCACCAGCACGTGCGCTAAAATCGGCTGGCCAGCTAGCTGGAGCAGCGGCTTGGGCGTGGCCAAGCTGAGCGGGCGCATCCGGCTGCCCACACCAGCACTTAATATAACCGCTGTATCAGGCTGCATCGAACCACCTCTGCGCACCGCTGAGCTCTACCGCACGCCCCGGAGTCGCGTAAGAGAAGGTGAGCCACAGCGCATGCGCCGGGGTGAGCGGGCCGAGCCGCTCAGGCCATTCCACGAGCACGATGTGCTCTAAGGCCTCATCCCAGCCCAGCTCCTCTAGGCTCAGATGATCCTCCAACCGCCAGAGGTCGTAGTGCCAGATGCTGGCTTTGCGGCATTCGTAGGTTTGCAGCAGCGTGAAGCTTGGGCTGGGAACCTCCTGCGCCGGATTCTCAGTCAGCGCGCGGATGAAGGCGCGGCAGAGGCTGGTTTTGCCCGCGCCGAGCGGCCCCGACAGCAAGAGCACATCGCCTGGCTGCGCCCGGGCTGCGAGTTTTTCGGCCAGCGCCTGCGTTGCGGCTTCATCGGGTAGGACTAAGTGCATAGTGTTGTTCTAAACAAGTGGCTTGATTGTGGAAGGGCGCTGCGGCAAAGGCGTTAACATGGAAGAACTTTGCACCGATGTGGCGATTATCGGCGCCGGTCCTGCCGGCATGTTCGCAGTGTTTGAATGCGGCATGCTGAAAATTTCCTGCGTGCTGATCGACGCACTGGGAGAAGTCGGTGGCCAGTGCGCAGCGCTTTATCCGGAGAAGCCGATCTACGACATTCCCGCCCATCCGGGCATCGAGGCCGCCGGTCTGATCAGCGCGCTGGAGGCGCAGATCGCGCCGTTTACCGCCCCCAGGCTGCTGGGTCGGCGCGTGGAGCAACTATCCGGGACCAAGGGCGATTTCACCCTGACAACCGACGCCGGGGATGTGGTGCAGGCCAAGGCCGTGGTCGTGGCGGCGGGTGCCGGCGCATTTGGCCCAAATCGCCCACCCTTGCAGGGGTTGGCTGCCTATGAGGCCAGCGGCGCCATACAATATTATGTGAAGCGACGCGAGGCGCTGCGGGGGCGGCACGTCGTGATCGCGGGTGGCGGGGATTCCGCAGTGGACTGGGCGCTGGCGCTGCACGGTATTGCCGCCAGCATTCATGTGGTCCACCGCCGGGCCAAATTCCGCGCCGCACCGCAAAGTGCCGCGGCGCTGGATGCGCTGGCGGTGTCAGGGGCGATCGACATGGTGATCCCGTATCAGCTGCACGCCTTGCACGGCACAGGGGGCGTGCTGGAAGCGGTGGAGGTGGCCGACCTCGACGGCGCGACCCGGCGCATTGACGCTGACGTTTTGCTGCCATTTTTCGGCCTGGCCATGGAGCTTGGGCCGATTGCAAGCTGGGGCCTGGTGCTGGAGCGCCAGCATGTGGTGGTGAACCCCGCGACCATGGAGAGTTCAGTGCCGGGAGTTTTCGCGGTGGGAGATATCGTGCAATATCCCGGCAAATTGAAGCTGATCCTGCAAGGCTTTGCCGAGGCCGCGGTTGCCGCGCATGGGATCTATCCGATCGTGCATCCAGACGTTGCGTTGCATTTTGAATATTCGACCACTAAGGGCGTGCCGGGGTGAGCGAGCGGCGTGGTCATAAGGTCGAGAGCACCGCCGGCGCCAGAGCGGCCGATTTTGCCGCCGGATGCATCGGGTTTCGGAAGCGCAGATCCCCGCCTGGCGCACCGGTGCCAAAAAATTCATAGCGCGACGCGCAGGTGACGGCGACGACCGGGCGCGCCTCCTGAAAGGTGTGAAATCTCCGGGCCTCGCCTTCCAGCAGCAATTTTTCGCGCAGGATACGCCATTCCAGCGGGTCGGTGTCATCGATGAACATCGCCAGAATGCCGGGCTTCTCACCGGTGAGGCGGGCCGGGGCGATACTGGCCATGCGCTGGCTTAGTGCCTCGGCGACCGCATTCTCCGCTCCGCCACGCGCCGCCATGATCAAGAGGCTGCGCCCTGCTTCGGTGACCGAGAAATGCGCTTCCGGCCCAAATTCGTGGCGCAGTTTGGCCATCATGCCGAGCCGGGTGTCCTGCGCTTGCGCGCCCGCCAGCAGCAGCGGGTCCAGCCGCAGCACCGCCGCCTCGTCATGGTCGGCGCGCCTGGCCTGGGCGAGCATGTCGTTAATTCGCCGATGCAGCGCCGGTAAATGGTCGGCCTCATCCTTCAGGCCTTTTGGCAGGGTCATCTTGAGCAGGTAGCGGCCCGGATGCGCCGCCAGCCATGTTTGCAGATCATGGTCGATCCGGTCGATCAACTTGCTCCAGCAGGTGAGCTGCACGCTGTGACCCTCCTCGGCGGAGAGCGTATCACAGGCGATCTCAGCTTGGCCGCCGTCGCGCTGGATCAGCAGGTCAAAAGGCGTCTCTCGCGCGAAGCCGGTGAACTCGACCGCGAAACCGCGCGACTCATGCAACCCGGCGGTGTGCATCAGGTGCAGAACCGGCATCAGCGTGGCATTACCGCAGAGCGCCGTATCCAGCGACCGGCACAGCCGCTCCTGGCCGCTGGTATTCAACTTGTCGTATAATGCCGGAATGCGCGCGGCCAGTTCCACCAGGGCGGCTTCAGCGGGTAGCAGCCTTTGCCCATGCCGAGCTTTCTCGATCGCGCATTCCGCAGCATAGCGCCGTAGGGTGAGCCTGGCGCTTTGCGCGCCAGACTTCAACTGCTCACGAATAGCGTGAAGCCGGTTCGCCCAGGTGCTAGTCCCCGTGAGGGCGAGAAACGGCGCTGTTGATTTTGTTTCCATACCAGGATATTAAGGCAAAATTCCCGAAATGCCTATCACAGTTATGTGATGGCTGGATTTTGCGCGCGGTGCCGCAGCAGATGGTCGGCCAGCACACAGGCGATCATCGCCTCGCCTACCGGGACGGCGCGGATCCCCACACAGGGGTCGTGTCGGCCTTTGGTTGTCACTTCCACGTCCTGTCCTGCGGCGCTCACGCTGCGCACCGGGGTGAGGATCGAGCTGGTGGGCTTGACGGCAAACCGCGCGAGGATCGGCTGGCCGGTGGCGATGCCGCCCAGAATGCCGCCGGCATGATTGGCGAGGAATTCTATTTGGCCGCCCACCATGCGCATCTCGTCGGCGTTTTCCTCGCCGCGCAGCGCGGCGGCGGCAAAGCCATCGCCGATCTCCACGCCCTTCACGGCATTGATGCTCATCAGCGCCGCCGCAATTTCGGCGTCCAGCTTGGCGTAAAGCGGCGCGCCGAGGCCCGGCGGCACGCCCTGTGCGCTGATCTCGATGGTCGCCCCAAGCGAGGAGCCGGATTTTCGCACTTCATCCAGTATCCTCTCCCATTCCAGCGCCGCCTCGGCGTCCGGGCAGAAAAACGGGTTTTTTGTCACCTCGGCCCAGTCCCAGTTTGTGCGGGTGATGCGGTGCGGCCCCAGGGCGACCATCGCGCCACGGATCTGCACGGCCTCGCCCAGCACCTTGCGGGCTATCGCCCCGGCGGCGACGCGCATCGCGGTTTCACGCGCCGATGCCCGCCCGCCGCCGCGTGGGTCCCGGTGGCCATATTTCATGTCATAGGCCACATCAGCATGGCCGGGCCGATATTGCGCGGCGATATCGGCGTAATCCTTGCTTCGTTGGTCGATATTCTCGATGAACAGCGAGATCGGCGTGCCGGTGGTCTTTCCCTCATACACGCCGGAGAGGATTTTAACCTGGTCAGGCTCCTGCCGCTGTGTCGTGAACCGCGACTGTCCGGGGCGGCGCTGATCCAGAAACGGTTGGATATCGGCTTCAGAAAGTGTGATTCCAGGCGGGGTGCCATCCACCACGCAGCCGATCGCCACGCCATGGCTCTCGCCCCAGGTGGTCACGCGAAACAAATGCCCGAAGCTGTTATGCGACATGGAATAGGCCGGGTGTTTTGTGGTGTGCTTAGTCGTTGACGACGGTGATGTCAGGCGCGTTCGGGTTTTTCATTCCCACCGTATGGTAGCCGCAATCCACATGATGCACCTCACCGGTGACACCTTTTGAGAGGTCGGAGAGCATGTAGAGCCCGGCGGCCCCCACTTCCTCCAGCTCCACATTGCGCTCCAGCGGCGCATTATATTTGTTCCATTTCATGATGTAACTGAAGTCACCGATTCCCGATGCTGCCAGGGTTTTGATCGGCCCGGCGGAAATCGCGTTCACCCTGATCTGCTCGGAGCCAAGGTCTGCGGCCATGTAGCGAACCGATGCCTCCAGCGCCGCCTTGGCCACGCCCATGACATTATAATGCGGCACCACCCGCTCGGCCCCGAGATATGAGAGCGTGAGCAATGAGCCGCCACCCTGCATCAGGGCCGCCGCGCGCTGGCCGACCGCGGTGAAGGAAAAGCAGGAGATGTCGAGCGCCTGCAAAAACGCGGAGCGTGGTGTATCCAGATACCGCCCGCGCAGGAAGTTTTTATCCGCGAAGCCGATTGCATGGACCAGAAAGTCGATTTTCCCCCATTTTTTGCCCAGAGCCGCGAAAGCGGCATCCATCGCGGAGTCGTCGGTCACGTCGCAGGGCAGCAGAAAATCCGACCCGACCGAGGCTGCCAACGGGCGTACCCGCTTCTCGAGCGCGTCCCCCTGATAGGTGAAGGCGACCTCGCCGCCCTGTGCCGCCACCGCCTGCGCGATTGCCCAGGCGATCGAGCGGTTGTTTGCCACGCCCATGATGAGCCCGCGCTTGCCTTGCATCAGCGTGCCCTTGAGGGGGGAGATCTGTGACTCGGTATCGGGCATGGGTTCTATCTCCGTTTGGTCTTCGTGCCGCAGCCTGTTGGTGGCATAGGCTGTATCACGTGAAGAGGTTGCGTGTCATTCGGAGGGTCATAATGGAGAATAATCCCTTTACCAAATTCGGGCTCTGGCTGGTGGAAGCGCACGGCCAGGAGCCGAACGACCCGAATGCGATGGCCGTGGCCACCGTCTCAGCCAGCGGCCGGCCGGCGGTGCGCATGGTGTTGCTGAAAAGTTGGGACGAGCGCGGGTTTGTCTTCTACAGTAACCTCGAATCGCGCAAGGCCGAGGAGATTGGGGGTAATCCGCAGGTGGCGCTGCTGTTTCACTGGAAGAGCCTGCGCCGCCAAGTGCGGATCGAGGGTGAGGTCTCCCCCGTTACCGCCGCCGAGGCCGATGCCTACTTCGCCTCGCGCAGCCGTATTTCCAAGCTGGGTGCCCTGGCCTCGGACCAGTCCCGTCCACTGCCCTCCCGCGCTGTGTTCGAGGCGCGGCTTGTGGAATTGGAGACGCGCTACCCCGGTGAGCAAGTGCCAAGGCCGGAAAACTGGTCCGGCTGGCGCCTGCGCCCGGGGTATTTCGAATTCTGGCAGGACCGGGAGTTCCGGTTGCATGAGCGCGTTACCTTCACCCGCGCAGGCGCGGGCTGGCAGAGTGGGTTGCTATACCCTTAAAATAGCAACCCAGTTTGGAGGCTTACCGGCGGTTACAAAATGGTGCCGGATGCAGGATTTGAACCCGCGACCTTCGGTTTACAAAACCGCTGCACTACCCCTGTGCTAATCCGGCGCCAGGGAGCCATAGCATAAACCCGAATTGCTTCCACCCCTTGATCCGAAGCTTGAGCCCGGTCTATACGCGGCCTCCGGTTTGGGGCCATAGCTCAATTGGTAGAGCGTCTGCATGGCATGCAGAAGGTCAGCGGTTCGATTCCGCTTGGCTCCACCATACCTCCTGCGATGCTCCCCAATTCAGGCAACGGTTAATTGCACATCGACGGTTTTATGGATGGCGTTGGAATAGGGGCAGACGATATGCGCCTTTTGTACCAGATCCTCGACCACGGATTTCTCGACCCCAGGAGCGGTAATGGTGAGTGCGGCGGTGATGCCGAATCCGCCGCCGTCATCGCGCGGGCCGATCCCGATTTTGGCGGCGACTTTTGTCTCGGCGGGCAGTTTCACGTGTTCCTTGCCGGCGACGACCTTCAATGCTCCCAGAAAACACGCGGAATAGCCGATCGAGAACAATTGTTCGGGGTTGGTGCCAGGGCCGCCATCGCCGCCGAGTTCCTTTGGCGTGCTGAGTTGAAACTTAAATTTGCCGTCGTCGGTTGCGCCTTCGCCGGTGCGCCCGCCGGTGGCGTGGCCATGCGCGTGATAGAGTGCCTTCACCTCATTCCTCCTGTTTATCAACCAGGATGAGTTGGTATTTATCGGCGGAAAATCAATCAAATACAGTTACAAAATTCGGCGATTCTGGTGCAGGCGCGGTCCAGCACAGCCGCGGACGTGGCGGTGGAGATGCGGATATGCGGGCTCATGGCAAAGGCTGAACCCTGCACCACGGCAACATGCGCCTCCTCCAGCAGGGCGAGGCTGAAATCAGTGTCGTTCTCCAGCCGGCGCCCGGCTTTGGTGGTACGCCCGAGGCAAGCTGAGATGTCCGGGAAAACATAGAAGGCGCCGTCTGGCCGGTGGCAGGCGATGCCACGCGCCTCGTTCAGCCGCGCCACGACAAGGTCCCGCCTTGCCTGATACTGGCCAGCGCGCTCCGTCAGGAAGTCCTGCGGGCCTTCCAGCGCGGCCAGTGCTGCGGCCTGGCCGATGGAGGATACGCCCGACGTGGCGGTGGCCTGCACGACGGTGCAGGCTTTGATGATTTCCGCCGGGCCGACGCAAAAGCCGATGCGCCACCCGGTCATGGCGTAGGATTTTGAGACGCCCGTGAGGGTGACGATACGGTCGGCCAGGTCCGGCGCGACGGCCGCCAGCGTGGCATAGGGTGAACCATCGAACAGCAGGTGCTCATAGATATCGTCCGAGAGCACCCAGATGTCAGGGTGGCGGCGCAGCACCTCCGCGATCCGCGCCAGTGCGGCGGGGCTGAACACGGCGCCTGAGGGGTTGTTCGGGCTGTTGAGCAGCAGGAGCCGGGTGCGCGGGGTGATGGCGGCCTCCAGCGCGCCGGGCTGCAGCACAAAGCCCTGCGCCTGCGGGCAAGGCGCAAACACCGGCACGCCGCCCGCGAAGCGCACCGTCTGCTCATAGCCCGCCCAGGCCGGGGCGGGGATGACCACTTCGTCACCGCTGCCGATGACCGACATGACGACGTTGAAGATCGCCTGTTTGCCGCCATTGGTGATGAGAATATTTGCCTCTGGAACATCAAGCTTTTGCTCGCGCTGATATTTGCGGCGCACGGCGGCTCGCAAGGCGTCGGTACCGGCCAAAGGCGGATATTTCGTCTCGCCGCGCACCGCGGCGGCGTGCGCTGCCTCCACCACATGCGCGGGCGTGGGGAAGTCCGGTTCACCCAGCGAGAGCGAAATAATGTCATGACCCTGCGAACGCAGCGCCCGGGCGCGCGCGGCCATGGCGAAGGTGGCGGCAAGCTCGGTACGGCCCACACGGGCGGAGAGTGGCGGCATGGCAGCGCGTTTAGCCATGCCACCGCCGGCTAGGCAAGCAATGAGCAAAACCTAATGGTAGTAGCCGCCGCCCAGGCCACCGAAGAGCAAGAGCACGATCAACACGATCACGACCAGGCCGATCACCCCGCCGGAGCCATAGCCCCCATAGGAGCGATGGGCGTAATACCCCCCGCCCCCGCCAAACACCAAAACCAGCAGTATGATAATGATAATCAAAGACATTGAAGCCTCCCTTTCAGCATGGCATTTAGGGTTGAGCGTTTCGGAGCCCGACCGGCACCCAGACCGCACGAACCTGATTTTCATTTCGTGGCCCGCGAGGCGCTTAAAAAGCATCCAGTTGTTACAATGCGGCCATGTTCCCTGGTAGGCCGGAATTGCCTGGCCCGCGCGCTGCGGCTATGACGCCCGCGTACCAAACCCCTGAAGGATGCGCGGTCATGGCCGAGAATTTCGATGTTATTGTCATTGGCTCGGGCCCCGGCGGCTATGTTTGCGCCATTCGCGCGGCACAGCTTGGGCTTAAGGTGGCGTGCGTTGAAAAACGCGCGACCCTGGGCGGCACCTGCCTGAATATTGGCTGCATCCCGTCCAAAGCGCTGTTGCAATCCTCGGAAAATTTTCATCAGGCGAGTGAGAGCTTCAAGGATCACGGCATCGAGATCGGCGAGGTCAGGCTCGACCTCGCGCGGATGCAGGCCCGCAAGGGAGAGGTGGTGACGGCCAACACCAAAGGGGTGGAATTTTTGTTCAAAAAAACAAAATTACCTGGCTAAAAGGCATAGCGAGATTTACCTCCGCGCACGAGATCGACGTGGCGGGCACCGCCTATGGTGCGAAACATTTTGTCATCGCCACCGGCTCGGAATCCGTTCCTCTGAAAAATGTCGCGGTGGATGAGAAGCGGATTGTCAGCTCCACCGGCGCGCTGGAGCTGGATGCCGTGCCGGGCCATCTGGTCGTCATCGGGGGTGGGGTGATCGGGCTGGAACTGGGCAGCGTGTGGCGGCGGCTGGGGGCGCAGGTCACGGTCATTGAATTCCTGGACAGGATCACGCCCGGGTTGGATACGGAAATTTCCACCGCATTTCAGAAAATTCTCACCAAACAAGGGTTCAGGTTCATGCTTGGCCACAAGGTTACGGGGGCGCTGGTGACCGAAGGCGGGGTGGAACTGAGCGTGGAGCCCGCCCAGGGCGGCAAAGCCGAGCAGGTCAAGGCCGATGTCGTGCTGCTTGCCATCGGGCGTTATGCCTTTACCGATGGGCTCGGGCTGGAAGAAGCTGGCGTTGAGACCGATGCCCGGGACCGCGTAAAAACCGATCCGCACTTCGCAACTAACGTGCCGGGCATTTATGCCATCGGCGATGTCATCGCCGGGCCGATGCTGGCGCACAAGGCCGAGGACGAGGGCGTGGCCCTGGCCGAGCGCCTTGCAGGCCAGGCCGGGCACGTAAATTACGACGCGATTCCCAGCGTGGTGTATACTTGGCCGGAGGTTGCCGCCGTCGGCCAGACCGAGGAAGAGCTGAAAGCCGCCGGTATTGCCTACAAAGTGGGTAAATTCCCCTTCATGGCCAACGGACGCGCGCGCGCCATGGGCGATACCGACGGTTTCGTGAAGATCCTCTCGGATAAATCCACCGACCGCCTGCTGGGTGCGCATATTCTGGGGCCCGATGCGGGCACGCTCATCGCGGAGCTCACCACCGCCATGGAGTTTGGCGCCTCGGCAGAGGACGTGGCGCGTATCTGCCATGCGCACCCAACTTTGAGCGAGGTGGTGAAGGAAGCCGCCCTGGCGGCAGACGGAAGAGCCCTACATATTTGACCATGAGCAAAAATATCCGCCTGGGCGTGAACATCGACCATGTGGCCACCCTGCGCAACGCGCGGGGTGGCATGCACCCAGACCCATTCACGGTCGCGAAACGGGCGATGGCGGCGGGCGCCGATGGCATCACGATTCATCTGCGGGAAGATCGCCGGCATATACGCGACGCCGATGCAGAGGCGATTTGCGCCTGGGCTGGTGTGCCGATCAATCTGGAGATGGCGGCTACCGACGAGATGGCGGCGATCGCCGTCCGGCTCCGTCCACATGGTGTTTGCATCGTGCCGGAGCGCCGCGCCGAGATCACCACCGAGGGTGGGCTGGATGTCGTGCAGCACCGCAATACGCTAAAGCCGATTATCGCGCGGTTGAACGATGCCGGAATTGTTGTCTCACTGTTCATCGACCCGGTGGCGGCCCAGGTGCAGGCGAGCGTTGAAGCGCTGGCTGCGGTAGTGGAGCTGCACACCGGCGCCTATGCCAACGGCCGTGCGGATGAACTGTCCGCTTTGGCCGCCGCCGCCGTGCTCACAGCCCGGGTGGGGCTGGAATGCCACGCCGGACATGGGCTGACCTTTATGAATGTGGGTCCAATCGCTGCGCTGCCGGAGATTGTCGAACTCAATATCGGGCATTTTTTGATAGGCGAGGCGCTGTTCACCGGCCTGCCCCGGGCGATTGCTGAGATGAAGCGCCGGATGGCGGCGGCCCTGGCTGGTTGAGTCCACGGGCTGTATCCGGCGCCACCGCGCGGAAAAATTATGACAGAAAATGTCATTTGAATCAGCCTCGCGTTTCCAGCATGAGCCTCTACATCTTGCCATGAAGTTTTAACCTGTTTGAGGAGCCTGATGTGCTGCTACCTCGTCGCCGTTTTCTCGCCGGTTCGGCTGCCCTGGCGGCTCCGGCGCTAGTTGTTCGCCGCGCGTCCGCAGCCACCGACATCGGCCCCGGTTTGCGCGAAAACATCGAGCATATCGTGGTGATTTTTCAGGAAAACCGCAGCTTCGACCATTATTTTGGAACCTATGAGGGCAAATCCGGCCACAAGGTGAATAATCTGCTGGATGCCGGCGGCAGGGTCGATCCGCGCTACCTCGGCCTGCAGAAAAACCCCGCAGGCATCGCCTATGACTATCTGCCCGTACCCGCCGATCTCCCGACTTTCCAGGATACGCTGCTGGAAAATATGCCGTTTCATCTCGCACCCTATCTGCCGCCGGGCCAGAACATACCCTGGGACCCGGTGCATGAATTCTACCGCATGTATGCGCAGATGGATGGCGGCCGAATGGACCGTTTTGTCGCGTTGGCGCTGGGCCATAAGCATCCGCCCTTTGCCGCGCATGGGGGAAATGCGGTGGAGATGGAAATGGCGGAGTCTCGCCCCTCCGGCGCGGTGATCGGCCATTACAACCGTGCCGACATCCCGGACTATCATGCCTTGGCGGATGACTATGTGTTGTTCGACGATTTCTATCAGGCGATGTCCGGCGGAAGCACCGGCAATGCATTGTATCTGGTGGCGGCGCATTCGGCGGTCTGGCCACAGGCGCCTCATGCGCTCATGGGCAGCCTGGCTCCGCCGGTATTCGGCATGCTCTATGACAGCCAGGGCGCGTTGATCAACGATATCTCGCCGTTGCAGGGGCCAACCGGGCTCAACCCGCGGGATATTCAATTCGTGCCGCCGCCGCACGAGCAGACCTACCCCAACATCGGCGATCGGTTGTCAGCCGCGAGCATCCCCTGGGCCTGGTATAATGAAGGTTGGGACCTGGTGAAGCCATGGGCGATGAAACGCGCCGATGGACCGGGTGACGGCTCCATGGTCCTCGACAGCGGAAAAATCTACGAGGCGCATCATAACCCGTTCCAGTATTATCCAAGCTGGTATAAAAATGTCGAGGCCGGGCATATCCGCGATGCGACGAATTTTTTTGACGACGCGCGGGCCGATAAACTGCCCGCGGTCTCGTTCATCAAGGCGAGTGGCGCGCATGACGAGCACCCGGCGGATTCCGCCCCGCAATGGGGGATGGACTGGGTGATGTCCCTGCTGAAGGCCGTGGCGGCGGGCAAGGCCTGGAACAAGACGCTGGTGGTGATCACCTATGACGAGGGCGGTGGTTTCTGGGACCATGTGGCGCCACCGGTGATCGATGCGTTCGGCCCTGGCACGCGCATTCCCGCATTATTGGTCAGCGCCTGGGCGAGGCCGGGTTATGTTGATCATAAATTCGCGCATACCGGCTCGGTTCTGCGGTTGATCGAGGAGCGGTTTGGTATCGCCGCGATGCAGGCGCGGGATGCGAATGCCTATAACCTCACCGACGGGCTGGATTTCTCGCAAAGCCCACGGCCGCTGAGTTTTGGCTGAGCAGCCAGGTAACCTTGGGTCAAATATGCCCGGTGCTGCCAAATCCGC
Source organism: Pseudomonadota bacterium (assembly GCA_021798575.1). GTDB lineage: Bacteria > Pseudomonadota > Alphaproteobacteria > Acetobacterales > Acetobacteraceae > Acidocella. Next base: position 22,640 of record JAJZGI010000034.1, read on the forward strand.
CAGCACCGCGCGCGGTCTCGTCCAGCTTCTCCACCTCGCGCCAGGCCACGCGCAACACCGGTGCCAGCACCGCCTGGGCGATACGCATGCCGCGCGTCACCAAAAAAGGCTCCTCACCAGCGTTCAGCAGAATCACCCCGACCTCGCCACGATAATCCTCATCGATCGTCCCCGGAGCGTTGGGCAGCACAATCCCGTGCTTTAACGCCAGGCCGGAGCGGGGGCGGATTTGCAGCTCAAAGCCTGTCGGCAGCGCGATGGCAAAGCCGGTGGGGATCAACGCCCGCCCCAGCGGAGGAATATTTACGGGCTTTTCGATAGCCGCCAATAAATCCATGCCCGCGGCGCCAAGGGTGGCATAGGCGGGCAACGCAAGGCCCTGACCACGGGGTAGCCGTCGGATGCGAACCTCAACCGGGCTCATGCGAAGACCTCCCCGATGCGCAAAGCCAGTCTGTGGGCGAGTTCCAGCTTGTCCATGCGTGGCCATGCCTCCGCGCCCCGCGCCGTGAGCAGCATAATCTCGTTCTCCTGGCCGCCCATGATGCCGGTGCCGGCCACATTGTTGGCCACCATCCAGTCACAATTTTTAACGACGCGCTTGCCGGCGGCAAAATCGGTGAGGTTCTGTGTCTCCGCCGCAAAGCCGACCACCAGGCGGGGGCGTTGTGGGCCCGCTGCGGCAATCCATGCCAGAATATCCGGATTTTCCATGAGCTGCAGGGCAGGCGGCGTCGAGTTTTTTTTGATCTTATGGCTGGCGGGCGTGGTTGTGCGCCAATCGCCCACGGCAGCGGCGCATACGGCGATATCCGCGGGCATCGCGGATTCCACCGCTTTGAGCATCTCCGTCGCGGTTTCAACACGCCGGATGTCAACGCCAGGCGGGTCGGGGATGTTTACCGGCCCGCTCACCAGTGTCACGCGGGCACCCAGGGCGGCCAGCGCCGCCGCGATGGCATGGCCCTGGCGGCCAGAGCTGCGGTTGGCGATATAGCGCACGGGGTCGATAGGCTCATGCGTCGGCCCGGAGGTGACGATGGCATGCCGACCGGCCAGCATATTGTTTTTACCCAGAAGACCGGCGATCGCGGATAGAATCACGGGCGGCTCAGCCAGACGTCCGGGGCCAAATTCCCCGCAGGCCATCGGGCCTTCATCGGGTGGAACGACCAAAACACCGCGCGCCTTCAGCAGCGCCATATTTGCCCGCGTTGCGGCGTGCTCCCACATGCGCACATTCATCGCCGGGGCCACGAGCACGGATTTATCGGTGGCCAGCAGCAGCGTGGTGGCGAGGTCGTCGGCGATTCCAGCCGCCATTTTTGCCAGAATATCGGCGCTCGCGGGCACCACCACCACAAGGTCAGCAGCGCGGGAGAGTTCGATATGGCCCATCTCGCTCTCCTCGGTGAGCGAGAAGAGATCCATATGGGTTTTGGCGCCGCAAAGCGCCTGGAGAGACAACGGGGTGATGAATTGCGCCCCCGCTTTGGTCAGTACCGGCGTGACACTGTAACCCGCCTTGGCAGCCAGGCGCGCCAGTTCCAGCGCCTTATAGGCGGCGATTCCACCGCTGACGATGAGCAACAACCGCTTCACAGGCGCCAGCCCTGATGGATCGCGGCGATGCCACCTGAGAGGTTCCGGTAGCTCACACGCTCCAGCCCGGCGGCTTGCATCATGGTTTTCAATGTCTCCTGGTCCGGGAACATGCGGATGCTCTCGGCCAGGTAGCGGTAGCTGTCCGCATCCCCTGCCACCATCTGCCCCAGGCGTGGGAGCACCCGGAATGACCATGAGTCATACAGCCCTTCCAGCCCGGCCACGCATAATTTCGAGAATTCAAGCACGATAAATTTTCCGCCAGGCCTGAGCAGCCGCCGGGCCTGCGCCAGCACGTTATCCTTGTCGGTGCAGTTGCGCAGGCCAAAGGCCATGGAAATCCGGTCGAAACTATTATCGGGTAGCGGAAGCGATTCGGCGTCCCCCACCAGGAAGCTGATCTCGGACAGCAACCCGTTGGCCGCTGCCCGGTCTCGCCCCACGCTCAGCATGGTGGCGTTGATATCCGACAGGATCGCCGGGCCGCCGCCGGCGTTCAGCCAGCGAAAGGTGATATCGCCCGTGCCTCCAGCCAGGTCGAGCAAGCGGCGGTTTGGCCGGGGGTCAAGTGCGGTGCAGAATTCGCGTTTCCAGAGTCGGTGCACACCCAGAGACATCAAATCGTTCATGATGTCATATTTAGGCGCCACCGAGTCAAAAACCTGGCGTACCAGGGTGCTTTTATCGTTCCGCTCGACGGTGGTAAAACCAAAATCGGCGGTCTGCCCGGGCTTGTCGCTTTCCATGAACGCAGTATAGCCATGTTTTGAGATATGCCGGAACTCCCCGAAGTTGAAACCGTCATGCACGGGCTGGCGGCGCGCCTTACGGGCCGCGTGATCGTGCGGGCGCGGTTGCACCGGCCGGATTTACGCTGGGCGATTCCGCCCGCTCTGCCCGCCGTACTCACCGGAGCGACCGTGCAGGGGTTCCGGCGGCGTGGAAAATTCATGCTGATGCGTCTGGATCGCGAGGTCTCGGTGTTGATCCATCTGGGCATGTCCGGGCGGATGTTGATCGATGCCCCGTTCACCCGCCATGAGCATCTCACGCTGGAGACGAACGATGGCGGGCGGGTCGGTTTTGTCGACCCACGGCGCTTTGGTGTATTGGATCTGGTGGCCACCGGCTCCGAAGACAGCCACCGCCTGCTGGCTGGTATGGGGCCGGAGCCGCTCGGCAACGGCTTCTCCGCCCCGGTGCTGCTGGCGGCGCTCGCGGGCAAAAACACAGCCATCAAAAATGCACTGCTGAACCAGCGGATTGTGGCGGGAATCGGCAATATCTATGCGAGTGAGGCGTTGTTCCGGGCCGGGATCAGCCCGCGGCGGATGGCGGGCGCGCTGGGCGCGCGGCGCGTGGAGCGGCTGGTGCCCGCGATCCGCGAAACGCTGACAGAGGCGATCGCCGCCGGAGGTTCCAGCCTGCGTGATTATGTGCAGCCCAGCGGGGAGTTGGGGTATTTTCAGCACGCATGGAAAGTTTATGGGCGCGTTGGCGAAGCCTGCGAGCGCTGCCCGGGTTTGCCCGCGTGTATGGGCATCCGCGCCATGGTGCAGATGGGTCGTCGAACTTTCTACTGCCCACAAACGCAGCGCTAATCAGGCGGTAGGTTAGGTTCCTATGGATTATATGGCGCCATATGCCAGCAAGGTATTGGCAACAGCCTCTTCAGCAACGTCGTTGCTGGTGAAAGCTTGGCCGATGCCCCGGGTGAGGACGAATGTCAGTTTTCCACCGCGCATTTTTTTGTCCTGCTTCATATGTTCCAACAGCCGATTGGTAGATAGTTTCGCTATCTGCGTTGGTAGATTTACACTCTGAAGATGCTTGATGAGGCGCACTGTGTCTTGCGCCGGGCAAAGCCCAAGAGACGCGGAGAGATGGGTTGCGAGTATCATGCCTATCGCTACAGCTTCACCATGCAATAATCCCTGGCCGTATCCTGTTTCCGCTTCCAGCGCATGTGCAAAGGTATGGCCAAAATTCAGCAAGGCCCGGCCATTATTCGGTTTGGTCTCATGCTCGTCATCGCCAACTACGGTCGCTTTGAACCTGACGGCTTTCTCGATAGCCTCCGGCAGGTTTGGAGAGTCATTAGCAAGCATCGATTGGGCGTGAGTTTCACACCATTCATAGAACGCCGCATCTGCGATCAAGCCGGCCTTCACAATTTCGGCATATCCGGCTCGGCGCTCGTTCACCGGCAGACTATGTAATACGCCGGTATCTGCAATAACGAGTCGAGGCTGATGAAAAGCACCGACCAGATTTTTACCCCATTGAGAGTTTATTCCGGTTTTGCCGCCCACGCTCGAGTCGACTTGTGCGAGTAACGTGGTAGGAATTTGGATAAACGGCAACCCCCGCAGGGTGGCCGCCGCCGCGAAGCCCGCGAGATCCCCTACGACACCACCGCCGAGCGCGACAATGGTGGTTGAACGGTCGATCCTTTGTTCAAGCAGCGTCTCAACGATATGATGCCAAGCTGAAAAATTTTTTGAGGCTTCTCCAGCGGGTATTATGACGTTTGAATGCGCGACACCCACCTCGAATAGGCTGTCTTCCAAGGTTTTTAGATATAGCGATGCAACTATTTCATCGGTGATGACCACGCAGCGTGGTTGCGGCATCACGCGTAACATACGGCCGCCAGCTTGGCTGAGGAGGTCGGGACCAATCAGCACTTCGTACTCGCGATCAGCCAGAGTTACTTTCACCTGACGGGGTGGTGTGTATGCTTTGAGCGCGGATATGACACTGCTGGTGGTCACTTGAATGGGAGCCTCCGATCCGTCGATAATGATGTCGGCCAGAGCATAGAGCGGACTACGCTCTTCGGAAAGCTGTTGCAGAATTTCTGCCGGGTCGCCGGCGTTGAGCAATGGCCGGTGCGTCCGCCCGAGGACTCGTTGGAGCAGAACGGGTAGAGGACAGCGCAGCCATATCGAAACTGCCCGATTGAAGATTGTGGACCGGGTTTCTGGGTCCATGAAGGCCCCGCCGCCAGGTGCCAGCACGACAGGACCTTGCGATAATAGCCGCTGGATAACCCGCTTTTCACCGGAACGGAAATGGGCCTCACCGTGTTTGGCGAAAATTTCTGCGATACTTGTTCCTGCCGCGCGTTCAATTTCCTGGTCGGCGTCGAAAAATGGCATGCCCAGTTGCGCTGCCAGGCGTTTGCCGATCGCCGTTTTACCTGCCCCCATGAGACCGACCAGGACGACACTTCGATCGAGATTTGGTAAAATTTCGCTGTTGAGTCGCATGATGAGATAGGCTTAACACATCTGTCATATGGCGGTAGATGGGCATATCGAGGCGTTTTTAGAGATGCTGGCCGCAGAGCGTGGGGCGGCGCAGAACACGCTTTTGGCTTATCAGGCTGATATCGCTGATTTTTCTGCGTTTTTAACCACGGGTACGGCTCTGGCTATTGTTGGGTCGGACCGGTTGAATGCCTACGTCCAGTCACTCCGGCTCAATGGGTTGGCGGCCAGGACCCAGGCGCGCAGAATTTCCAGCCTGAAGCAGTTTTTCCTGTTTTTGCTGCGTGAAGGCGTGCGTCCTGACAACCCTGCGATTGAGATTTCCCCGCCGCGCCTGCCCAGGAGCCTGCCAAAATATCTTAGTGAGGCTGAAGTCGAAAGGCTCCTACAAGCCGCCAGGGAATACCCAGGTACCCCCGGCTTGAAAGCTTCTGCTGGATTGGAAATTCTATATGCGACCGGCTTGCGCGTATCGGAATTATTAGCGTTGCCCGCCCGGGCGCTGGGAACAGACGGCGCGGCGCTGATTATCAAAGGCAAGGGGGGACGCGAGCGTATTGTTCCGCTGTCAGACGCCGCGAAGCTGGCCGCACTGCGGTTGCGCTCGGGTACTGAGACCAATGGTTCACGGCATTATCTGTTTTGCGGGCGAAGCCCGGGATTGGCGATGACACGACAGGGTTTTGCTTTGTTATTGAAGCAGGTCGCATTCAGGGCAAATGTGGATCCCGCCCGGTTGTCACCGCATGTGTTGAGGCATTCCTTTGCCTCTCATTTACTGGCAAATGGTGCCGATTTGCGCAGCTTGCAGAAATTATTAGGCCATGCCGATATTGCGACCACACAGATTTATACCCATGTTTTAGCGGAGCGGATGCAACGTCTGGTGCAGGCGCATCATCCACTGGCTAGGTGACGGCCTAAAAATCTTTTCCAACACTGCGCAATTCTCCTTTGAACCGATTGAACCATGTCCCTCGGTGTCTGGTCTCATTTTGGTAGATATATCTACGCATGGCGGATGACATCTTTCGTTGACTTAAAATTTTAGGGAACCTCTGCGTAGTCTGATTGGATCAGGCCTATTTTGAGATACATTGGCTTTTCTTCATGTTTTTACTTAGTTTTTTGGCAAAGTTTTCTATTTTTCCATGCTTTGGACGCAATTATCCTA
>JAJZGI010000071.1 GCA_021798575.1 Pseudomonadota bacterium
CATCGATCGCTTCATGGTGGAGAACAATCAGGACCCAAAACCATTCCAGTGGACCAAAAAGCCACACGAGATTTTGGCCGCAGTAAAAAGAGGGCACCAAGTGTTGGATTCTATCCACTAGGGGGATCAAGACAGAATCTGACGCTATGATTGCGGAACGATTAATGGCGCCAAGATTCGGCCCAACATCAGCTAAAATTAGATCGGCATCGTGCGCCTTAGCCGCGGCTTGCATTACCTGCCAGAAGGCGGTTAGCATCTTGAAGGGGCGCAGCAAATTAGCATCGTTCATGCTTATTGGCCACTGGGAGGAAAGTTCATCCTCAAACCCTGACAACGCGAGGTCTCCTGGGATCAAAGAAATTTCGCGACTGATTAGGACAGGCTTTACATCAAGGATATCGCCCACTTCCAGTAGGGGCTGGATGCAGCGGAAAATCGTATTGGGCGCTCTATTAGCTTCCTCCCATATCGCCACCAATTGATCCTCATTTAGGAACGCAGAAGTGAGGTTGGCTTGAGGGTCGAGATCCACGGCTAGTACGCGCAAACCCATCTCCCCGAACATCCAACTAAGGTGGTAGGCTAGCGTGGTCTTGCCTACACCACCTTTGTTGTTAAAGAAGGTCAAAATAGGAACACTCATGAACGCCTCCAGAAGGTCACAAGAACAAGGTTGTCCTGAGGGTCAAAGTCAGCTTTTGGATTGCCGTTATCAGTCAAGGCCTTCTGCGCCGTCTGGATACCGACGCCGAATCGCTGTACATAGCCCAAAACCTTCATGGCCTCTGCAATGTTGGGATTACGGTAATCGGTATAGCCCGGCTTGCCAAAATTCTGACGCGTTACAATGCCATAGGGGCCACCTGGGTTGGTGATCTCGATGCGATCATTAAACCAAGTTATGCGGACCGGCGCATTCGTCGCCTCGTACGTTCGGTGCATCAGAGCGTTCCGGGCAACCTGCTGCAAAGCAGCAAGCGGGTAATCAGGGGTACGACGTTCGACCGATCCCGAGACGATTTCTACGGTAGCCTGGATGTGAGCCTCGAGCTTGTCATCGAGACGCCTCAATATCTGTGCCAATGGGCCGTCAATAACTTCCCCATCTTTGATCGGATCGGATAAGGAGGTACCATCAATGCGTAGAAACTGTATGTAATCACATGCAATTAGATCCCTTGCGCGGGGACTCAGAACAATGCAACCCAGTACGGTCGGCACCGGATTGTCCGCTGCCTCAATCATTCGGCTAGCCGCGAGGCGTTCTTGATAGCTGCGTCCATTAGCATCTAAGACATCACGGGCTATGGCGCCGGGAAGATATTCGTTCTCAAACAGATGCTGGTTGAGATCGGTCACGGTCGCGAATGAGACAGGCTGCAAATCGAACGACAGATCCCGATGCCGCCGCCGTTCGTTTAGGATCCGTTCGTCTTGAGCGCTTGCAATTCCCCGCCGTGGTCCGGTGCGTATCCAGGTCCGACCTTTGTAACGCACCGGGGGGCGTCAGCGGGCATGACAGTAATTACCGCCATGGAAGCACCTTTGAGAATACGATTTTCCACGGTCATGCTAGGCAGGGGAAGGATGTTGCCGTCGGTGCGGATATTGGCAAGCTGTAAAAGCAGTTCATCTGTCACCGCTAGCCCGGACGGCGAACCGTCATCTTTTGCACCGATGAACACCACTCCCGGCTTCCGGTAGCTGGGCAAGTCATTGGCAAAAGCGCAGATCGCCTGCCGCGCCTTTTCTGGCACATCCCCCCTGAAAGACTCTTTGCGCTCTACCCGATCTGACTCTGGCTCGCTCAAGAGCGCTTCCAACTCAGCGTCACTCAGGTTCATGAATATCTCCAAAAATTGTTCAATCTACATGTAAAGCCCCCGGTCGTGAGTGGCAGGGCTCCTTACAATAGTCCAGTCCGATAGCTGTTGATACACAGCCGTAAAATGGCTTCGGTTTGATAATTGAACTTGGGCGTTAGCCTTCGACGGAGGGCCGCCTTTGGCGCCAGCCTTCTTATAAATCAAAACTTTCGGAATTTGTCTTTCCCTCAGTAGATCAAGTTACGGCCTATGAGACCAGTTTTCGCAGTGCCGCGGTGCGGCTGCGTGTTGGTATGTCCGCCACGCCGCTCAGGTTTTCGGGCAGGAAATGCCGCTGGAACGCCATGATCACGTCGCGCGCGGTGATGTCGTAGCCCAGGGCGGCGAGGTCATCGGGAAGGTTTCCCGGGCTGGCGAAATCATCGCTCCACAGCCCGACGCCGGATGCCGCCAGCCATCGCCAGTCGAACAATTCGCCCGGGTCCTGCTTGCGGTCCGGCGCGATGTCCGAGTGGGCGACCACGTTGCGCGGCGGGATGGCATGGCGTGCGAGGATCCCCTGGCACAGATCCCGCAGCGCCGCCATCTGGGCTGCGGGGAACGGGCGATAGCCAAATTCATGGCCGGGATTGACGATCTCGATGCCGATCGAGCGGTCGTTCAACCCGCGCGCGCCGCGCCAGAAGCTCACCCCGGCGTGCCAGGCGCGGTGTTGTTCCGCCACCAGCGCGACCACCGTGCCGTCCTCGTCCACCAGATAATGGGCGGAGACTTTTGCCGCCGGATCGCGCAGCCGCGCCAGGGCTGCATCAGCGGTTTTCATGCCGGTGTAGTGCAGCACCAGCATATCCACCGGGACCGGCCGGGTATCGAAATTCGGCGAGAGCGATGAGGTCAGAGCCCGCGCTCGCGCTTGATCGTGTCGTAGGCGGCATTGATGCGCGCCACGCGATCCGATGCCGCCGCGATCATCGCCGCGGGCACGCCGCGTGAGGCCAGGCTGTCTGGGTGGTTCTCGCGCATCAGCGTCTTCCAGCGCGCGCGCAGCGCCGCATTGGCTGAATCCCGCACCATGCCCAGCACCGCATAGGGGTCCTCCAACGGGGTTGCCCCGACCGCGTGCTGGGCGCGCCGGGCGGCATCCATATCCAGGCCAAAGCCATGCGCCACACGGGCCAGAAAATCCGCCTCCTGCGCGTTCAGCGGCCCATCCGCGCGCGCCACCTGATAAAGCCCGGCCAGCACCTGCTCCAGGATGCCGCGATTGTCGGAAAAAGCCTGGCCGAGCTGGGTGGCGTAGCTCTCGAACCCGGCGGCGGAATTGCGTGCGTTGTCGAACAAGCGGCCGACCTCCTGCACGCTGCCGTCTGAGATGGCGAAGATGCGACGGAAGGCGTCGATCTCGACCCGGCTCACCGCGCCATCGCATTTTGCCAATTTTGCCGCCAGCACGGTGACGCCGATGGCGAAAACCTGCTCCCGGCGGCCGAGCATGGCGGCCATCCGCGCGCTCTCAAACGGCAATGCGCGGCTGGCCATGCCCTGCAACCCGCCCTCATCCGCCGCGTGGCCCAGAGCGGCGCCGAACAGCGCGCCCACAGGGCCGCCCATGGCAAAGCCCGCCACGCCGCCGATTATCTTGCCCCAGTAGCTCATCTGGCCGACCCTAGAGTGTTTTTCATCGAATGAAAAACACTCTAATCACATCTGGGCGAGCAATTTCATGTGATTGGATTGAAGTCTGCCGATTCAATCCAATCACATATTGCTCTAGCATACCCAGCCCCTTGAACCCAAACGATGAATCAGACATCACCTGAAACAAAGCTAGGGTAAGGCATGGGCTGGCATTTCTGGATCGATCGCGACGGCACCTTCACCGACATCGCAGCGCGCGCCCCGGACGGAGGGCTCGCGACCCGTAAGCTGCGCTCCGATAACCCGGGCGGCGGATATGCGGCCCCGTGACTAGAAAACGTTACTGGCTGCCGCCGCTCGTTCTCCTCCTCCTCCTCGCGGGTGCGGTGCTGACGCTGCCGGGATTTGTCGCCTCCAGCGCGCACCGCGCGCGCATGGAGGCGCTGGCCTCCGCGCTGACCGGGCGGCGGGTGCAGATCGGCGGACGGCTATCGCTCAGCCTATTTCCGCCCGAGCTCACCGCCAGCCGGGTGGTTATCACCGGGCCGCACCGCGAGCGGATCACCGCGCGGGCGCTGACGCTCGATATCTCCTTGCCCGCCCTGCTGCGCGGACAGCTGAGCGCGGAGAATCTGATTCTGGATACGCCGAGCCTCGCCTTCCCGTGGCCGCTGCCGGGCGGAGCCGCCGCCATCACGCCGCCGCCGTGGCTGGCCGCTTTGCACGCGCAGATCAGCCGGGGGGATATCACCCTGGGCGGGATGCATTTTACCAACGTGAACGCGGATATATTTACCGGCGCGCGCGGCGCGGTCGCGGTCGCGGGTAGTGGCACGCTGTTCGGCCACGCCGTCTCGCTCAGCGTGAGCCTCAGCGCGCCGCTGCTCACCGGCTCCGTTCCGCTCACGCTGGATGCCAGCAGCGCCAGCACCTCGGTGCATTTTGCCGGGGGCATCAACCCGCATAGCGAGGTGACCGGCCAGCTCGGCTTCACGCTGCCGCAGGGCTCAGGGAATGCCGGAATCCAGGCAAACCGTGACCGGGTGGAGGTAGACGCGCTGCAATTTGCGGCGGGCAAGGCTGATGTTTCCGGCAATCTCACCCTATTACTCAGGCACCCTGCCTTGAGCGCGCAGCTGGTGGCGCAGAATCTGGATGTGGATAGGATCATCCCCCATCTGCCGAAGCTGCCCGCGCTGCCCATCACGCTGGCGCTGAATGCGACCGATACCACGCTGGACGGGAAAGTGATTCCGGCGTTGCAGGCCAGCTTGGACACCGCATCCGGCGGGGTTGTTCTGCACAGGATGCTCGCGACCCTGGCCGCCGGTGCGACGTTTGATGCCACTGGGCAGATGTCCGCCGCCGGGCAGATTACCGGGCGGGTGCATTTTGCTGGCCCGGACCTGCCTGGCCTGTTCAAGAGCGCCGGGATCAGCCCGCCGCCAGGCTGGGCGAGCGCCACGCTCAGCGCCGACCTTGCCGGGACCGCGCAGAGCCTCGCCGTGCGCGACCTTAGCGGCAGTATCGGCCAGAACAGCCTCACCGGCCAGTTCGTCGTCACGCCTGCGCATATCACGGGTGCGCTGGCCTTCAGCCAACTGGCGCTACAGCCGCTGCTGATCTGGCTGGCGAAATTGCCCGCCGGTGGGATATCGGCGGATGGGCAGATCACCGCCGCACGAGCGAGCTATGGCCCCGTGCCGCTGACGCAGCTGCTGCTGGACGGCACGCTGGGGGATGGCGTGAATCTGCGGCGTGTCTCCGCCGATGTGTACGGTGGGATGGCGGCGGGCAGCCTGTATCTCAACAAGGCCGGGCAGGCCATCGCCGGGCGGGGCTTTGTCGCGCTGCCCTCGGCGGCACCGCTGGCAGCACTGTTCCCCGCCCGATGGCAGATCCCCGCCGGGCTGCTGCAACCGCGCCTGAATGCGACTTTATTCGTCGCCGGGACGCCAGCATCCCTTACCACCAGCCTGGTCGGCCGATTGGGCGATTTTTCCTTCACCGCCGCACCGGTGATCGACCTGACCAAGCGCAATGCGGCGGGGCCGGTCTCCCTGCGTAACCCGGATGCCATCGCGGCGTTCTCGCTATTCGGCCTCTCGCAGGGGTTGGTCTGGCCTGGCCCAGGTTCGATCTCGTTGCGCGCCGATTTCACCGCCTCACCCCGGAGCGTCGGCCTGCCGGATTTCGTGCTCTCGCTCGGCAGCCTGACCGCGGATGGGCGGATCTTGGATCAGCAGGGCGTCATCCAGGGGGATATCGACGCCGACACGCTGGCGCTGCCGCCGATCCCGGCGGATATTCATATCCCGTGGCAAAAGCTCGCCAATGCGCATGGCGCGCTCAGACTCAGCGCGACGAGGCTGCGCTACGCCGGACATGTTATATTGCAAAACATCAGCGCCAGCCTGGAATTATCGCCCGACCATGCGAGCCTTGCCGTAGCGCACGCCGGGCTGGCCGGTGGTGAGCTGGCGGGGAATTTCAGCGCCACCACCGGCGGGACGGCGCCGGCGCTGCGTGCGAGCTTCACGGCGAGCAAGCTCGACCCGGCGATGCTGCGCCTGCCGTTGAGCTTCCCCTACTGGTTGAGCGGCGGGCGCCTCGGCGCGTCCGCCAGCCTCACGGCGACCGGCTACAGCCCGAAGATATGGCTCGCGACCTTGGCTGGCACGGCCAGCCTGACTTCCACCGGCGGCACGCTGAACGGTTTTGACCTGGCCGGGATCGTGCCGGCACTGCGCGGGGCCAGCCCGGTGCCCGGCCTGTGGGGCGCGCTCACCAAAGGTGGCACCGCGTTCTCGTACCTCACGGCGCGGGCGACGCTGGCGCAGGGCAATGCGACCCTGGGCGATACGCGCCTGAGCGGGCCGCAGGGAAGCGCGACGGCGACGGGCAGTATCGATATTTTCGATCAGGATCTGGCGATGGATTTGACCTTCATGCCGCGCGCCCGGCCACCGCTCACGGTCAATATGATGGCGCTGGGCGGCTGGGCGGCGCCGAAGCACTTCCCGGCCTTGGCCGCGGCGCTGAAATGGCGGCCCACGCCGCCGCCGGCGCCAGCGGGGTAGAAGCTACCGTTCGGTGTCGTCAGCCTCCGGCTGCACGTCGATATCGGCGTCGATCACGTCCGCGTCGTCCTCGAGGTCATCGGCGTCTTCCAGAATATCCTCGTCGGCGTCGTCGTCCGCCACCTCGACGTCATCGGGGTCCACCGGCGCGGGTTTGACGATTTTTTTAGCCTCCTCGGGCAGCGGCGCCTGGCGCTTGAGGCGTGGCTGCTCCACCGGCTGCTCGGCGGCGCATTTCGGGCAGATCGCAGGCTCGCGCCCCAGGTCGAAAAACCGCGCGCCGCAGGATACGCAGGTATGTTTTGCGCCAAGTTCCGGTTTCGACATGCATAACCTCTGGGTAAAACGCGATTTCAGCAAGGGCGGCGCGATGCCATGCCCTGGCGGCTATGTCAAACGGCTGCGCCTATGCTAATCGGCGCGACATGGACTCCTCGCAACCAACCCCCCTGGCGGCCAGCCGCCCGGCCAGCCCGCTCAGCGGGATCATCGATATTCCCGGCGATAAATCCATCAGCCACCGGGCGCTGATGTTCGCGGCGCTG